>JAAYND010000247.1 GCA_012521035.1 Methanomicrobiales archaeon | reverse complement strand
TGCAAGCAACTTCATTGACGTTAAAGGAGGCATGACGCCAGCGATGCGGGAAGGTATTACGGATCGTGTATGGAAGTGGCAGGAATTCCTGACATATCATTTCCAGTTATGAGTTAGAACACTACCCGATATAGGCTATCAGATCTTCTCGTGCCTCCTCAATGCACCTGATGTTATAGAGGATGAAATAGGTCAGGTCCATCTCGTCGTACTCAGTGCGGAGGTATGCGAGAGCGTAGTCCCTCTTTGACCGGAGGATGATCCGGGAGATGGGCATGTATTCAAAGAGCCAGTAGCCCCGCGATATGACGTACCAGTAGAAGATGCTCCGGGCGGTTCTCCCGTTGCCGTCCTCGAAGGGATGGATATAGCCGATAAGGAAGTGGAGGATGATCCCTTTTATGATTGGATGGATGAATCTCTCAACCCCTTCATCTGCGTTTGCGAACCGGCACAACTCCTCGATCATCCCCGGGACTTCTGAGTGATCCGGAGGTCTGTGGTAGACGGTGCCGGTGACAGGGTCGGCGACAACGAGATCATCGGTCTTCCGGAACCGGCCGGCGAGAGCATCGTCGAGGGTGCCTTTCGTCATAATCCGGTGGACCCTGAGGATGAGCTCCGGGGTCAGCGGTTCGTCCTTCATCTCCAGGATTGAACGCATAGCCTCGTAGTTGTTGACGACCATCTGTTCGGACCGATTCCTCGGGTGGATGCCCTTCCTGAGCATCTCTTTTGCGGCCCGGCGGGTGGTCGCCGCCCCCTCAAGGATGCTTGAGGCGATGGCCTCCTCCATGAGCGAGTTGATGATACAGGACCGATCGAACCTGAGGGTTCTGCTCTGGATCCGTATAATGCCGGAGAGGTACCGGTCGAATGTGTGCAGGCTCCGCGAGGACTCAGGAGTGGCTGAGTACCTGAGGTCCAGGTGGGCAAACGGGACAGGTTCGTAGCGCATCACCCGGAGCATCTTCATGAACGCCCAGGCTGCGAGTCTCCTCTCTGGATCAGGGATACGGTAGGTGAGCTCATCCCAGGCAATATAGCGGTTGTTGTAGTCAGCTACGATCTCTCGAAAGCCGGGATCCTCTGCGAGGGTCGCCATCGCCCTGGAGTACTCTCCGCCCTGGAACCGGGGTGGTTCTTCGGGAAGCCTTTTCATGGGCTCAATCCTGTAAATACTAATTTAGTAGATATTAGTATTTTATTAGTATTTCGATCCGGCGACCTCTGGACTGCTCTCATTGGAAAATTCAGTACCCGGGGGGGGATTACAGGTCTCCGGGATCCGCATCAACCCGGAGGTCCGGCCGCCGGTTGCTCGATCGCGTGCAGGAGATCGCTCGTCTCGCGATCCGCCCCCCCGACAGGCACCAGATCGCCAGAGTCGCAAGTCTACCTCCGCCGGCACCAGAAATTTTCCTGGCCCGGGCGGTGGAGCACCTGCGCGCTCATCCGGATCACGATCACGGAGTAGGGCTCCGGCTCCGGAGTGGGGGCCGGGTGAGAGATCACAGCCCCGCCTCCCCCGGCTACCCCTGCGATACCCCTTCCAGAAACGCTTCCCGCCGTCTCTCGATCCAGGCCCGGGTCCAGACCCGCAGGTCATCGATGGTAGCAGATCCCTGCGCGTCACGCATCGCACGCAGGTGCTCCTCAAGTTCATCGGCCAGTCCAAAGACCAGAGCCTCAGACGCTTCCTGCGACAGAGGACCCTGTGCCTGCAGGCAGGCGCTACCCAGGTCGAGGAAGTGTTTCAGCTCACCCGTCTCCTCGAGGATCGCGGTGAGGTCCAGCCTGACAGTACGCCCCATATGAGTGGAGTAGACCCGCTGATAGATAACCTCATCCATTTGTCCCTCAAACCGCCGCCTCCCGACCCGCCTGCTGTGACCCGGATTCTGCCGGCCCATGGACAATCTTTAAGTAGTCACGCCACTCTCTGCCCCACCGGGCACACCCCGGATTGGCAATACTGGAGATGAAAAAAAATGCCAGAAGGAAGATCAGAGGTCATCATGGAACGCAGGACACAGACCACCGGCGAGGAGTGGTTCATGTCGGCGCATGATGCCATAGGTAAGAAGGTGGTCAACCCTGAAGGGGATGACCTCGGAGAGATCTCAGACATGCAGATCGCGTTCCCCACCGGTCAGGTGAAGTATATGGTGCTCAAGCACGGTGGCATGCTCGGCGTGGGAAGAAAGAAGTTTGCCATCCCTCCTGAGGCACTCGCCTACCACCCGGGCAACGAGGTCTTCGTCGTGAACATCGATAAACACCGGCTGGACGAATCATCCGGTTTCCCGGCGGATAACTGGCCCCGGGAAGCGGACTGGGACCTGATCAGGACTGGCCGGCCAATTACTGAACCGCCGAGCAGGGAGGAGGCAGAGGCCATAGCGCGGTCAAAGACCCCTCCGCCCGAGGTCGTGACGACCGAGCGGGTTGAAACAAGGGAGCGACCCCGGTAGGGGGTCGAGATCCCTCACCCCTCACCCCGTCGCGACCTCGACACACTCTTTTCGCGTTCCTATCCGGGCAAGCGCCCCGCACATCCCCGGAACATAGGCAAGCGCTTTTCCTGAGTCCACCATGATCGACGCGAACTCATCCATCCTCGGCGAGACGACCATACAGGTATCCGGGATCACCCTGGCGCCGCTCCTCTCGATCGTGGCCACGAGGTCTGAGTTCTTCTCCGCGACTCCCCGGGATACAAAGATGTAGAAGGGCTTTGTCGTCGTCTTCCCCCGGAGGAGATCCGCAAGCTCCCGGAGCTCGTCGGTAGAACAGTGCGGGCAGCCCACAGCGACCGCTTCGACCTCACTCTCCACAAAGAGCGCCTCGACCTCATCCCCGGTCACCGTCACCCGCTCAAGGTCATCAGTCTTGAACGAGAAGACCCGGGCCTCGGGGGTGATCTTATCCACATGGAAGAGCGCGACCGCACCGGTCGCCGCCATCGCCGCCCCGAGCGCCTTGAGCTGGTCGCGGTTCGGCCTGATTCCCTCGAGGATCGGGATCCGGTTCCCCACCTTCTTCCCGGCGACGTGCCCGATCGCACCCCAGTGGTCGGCCCGCGGGCCCGCACCTTCCTCAACCTCGACGACGACCTGTGGCCGCCGGTTTGCGACGATATGAAGGCCATAGTAGGGTGTCTTCCCGATGATCGCCGCCGCAAGTGCGCTCGGACCGCCCTCCCGGTTCGTCCGGGCCCCGAGGACCGAGTTTGCGTAGGCGACCGCCGAAGACTCAGACCAGGCCAGGTGCTCCCCGTACTCCGTGATATTGAGGTAGTAGGGGGTGCAGGTGCACTCCAGTTTTATGCCGAGCCGCCGGTAGGCCTCGACGACCTGAATCTGGTTCCGGGCGAACTCTTCATCGATCCCGAACTCCTGCCAGCCCTCCCGTGGCATCCCGATCGGGTTTAAGACCGTCGGGACGGCCACCCGGGCATCGAGACTCTGCAACCAGGCAAGCCCCCACTTCCCGATGGTCTTGTAGGATGCGCCACTCACCTGGGCGCTTGCGATCGGCACCAGCCTCTCGGCCTCGTAGACATCCCCGAGCGCGACCAGGATCTCCATCATCTTCTGCGGCGTCTCGCCGAACTCGCCGGCGAGAACCTTCTCATCACTCGTATCCAGGTACATGAACTTACAGCCACTCCGCTCTCTTCAATTCGTCCTCCCTCCCCATAACGATCGTGGCATCGACCCCGACCTTCACGTTCGTCCCATCGCCGAGCCGCATCGGATCGAGTGACGAACCACGCACGCCGGGGATGATCATGATATCGGTATCGCCCCGGACCCTTGTAGCGATCGCGTATTCGACGTCATGGGGGTCGTAGATATCGATATCCTCATCCACCACCACGACATGCTTGAGGGAGGTGTGGGCTGCAAACGCCGCCATGATGGCGTTCTTCGCATCACCGTTGGTGTTCTTCCGGATCTGAACCACCGCATGGAGGTAGCCGGCCCCGCCCTTCGTGAGAAGGACGTTTCGGACCGTCGTCACCTCACCGACCGCGCGGTAGATCTTCGGCTCATACGGCGCGCCCATCAGAAGTTTGTGCTCATCGCCGGCGGGGAGGATACCGTGGTAGATGGGGTCTTCCTTGCAGTACATACGGGTAAACTCGATCACCGGTTGCTGCCGCACGGGGTCGTATGTTCCGGTGATATCGACGAACGGCCCTTCGCTTGCCATATCTGCCCCGATGTAGCCCTCAAGAACGATCTCGGCATCCGGGACACGGACACCGTTTGCACACCTCCGGACGGCGATCTCCCCGCCCAGGAGTTCTGCCGCGTAGGCGAGTTCTTTCCCCTCCGGGACGCGGGTGGAGGTCGCAAACGTCACGAGTGGGTGGGTTCCGACCGTGACCGCGACCGGGAGCCTCTCGCCTGCGGTAAGTGCCTCTTTAAGCAGCGTGTGGGTATGCCTCCCCTCGACCAGGCGGGCCACCACCCGGCGGTCGTCGAGGACCATCATCCGGTGGATGGATGCATTCTCGATACCGCCAGAGCACGAGAAGACCACCCCCGCCGTGAAGTACCGGCCCGCGTCCCCGGGGTAGTGCTTCATGACCGGGATGCGGGAGAGGTCGACGGGAACGCCGCCCTCGCATTCCCCGACATCTACCACACGACCATTGTAGGTCGCGGCCGCGAGGTGCCGGACAAGGTCGCGCTCTTCGAGACCGAGCGCCGCTGCAAGCGCTCCACGGTTCCCGAGCAGGTTCATCACCCCGCGGTGACCGTCGAGGTCATGGAAGAAGAGGATCTTATCGGTCCGGCTCGCCATACGGGGAGCCTCGTAGATGGTCGAGCAGGGCTCTTCGATATCCTCGACCCTGCCCTGCTTCCGCATCGAATCTATAAAGGTACGCATGTTTCATCCACTCCATCGAGATCCCAGGGTATGATCGACCCCCAGGTGGTCGAGCACCCGGGCCACCACCATATCGACGAGGTCGTCGATCGTCTCCGGGCGCTGGTAGAAGGGCGGGCTTGCGACCATAACGGTCGCGCCCGCTTCATCGGCGGCAAGCATGTTCTTTAAGTGAATCCGGGAGAGTGGCATCTCCCGGATCAGGAGGAGGAGCGGCCGTTTCTCCTTGAGGCAGACGTCCGCTGCCCGGGCGATCAGGTTATCGGCAAACCCGTTGCTGACCGCCGAGAGCGTCTTCATGCTACAGGGCACGATCGCCATCGCATCGTAGCGAAACGATCCGCTCGCTATATCGGCCGCGAGGTTGCTGTTCTCGGCATAGATGGCGGAAAACCCCGAGAGGTCTTCACCCTCGATCCCGGCTATCTGCCGGGCGACGTCCGATATCACGATATGCACTCGCGCCTGGTCGCAGAGCACCTCGAGCAGGCGGCGGGCGTATATGATCCCGCTCGCACCCGTGACCCCGATGACAAATTCTTTCTCCATGGTTACGCCACCACGAGTTTATCCTGTTTTGTCGCCCGCTTCACCCGGAGAACCTCGATCGCCGCGGATTCAACTCTCTCCCGGTTGGGCTGTGTTGTATAGACACCGAGGCGCCACTGCTGCCGCCGGGTATCGTTGAGGGTATTGATGAGCGGCGAGACCGCCTCGATATCCACCATCGCGTGGCTGTTCCTGACACGGACCTCCATCGAGAGATCGCGTGGAAGCGGTGGGATATCGACGAGAACCTCCTCTTCCGGGAGACCCGCGGTCTCAGCGATGGCAATGGCCAGCTCCCGTTCCCGGGCCGGCCCGAGGTTCTGCTGGAGGGCTGCGGCGTTCACCCGGTCGGAGCCAACATAGAGCGCTCTCTTGTAGAGATTGCGGGCGTAGACCCGGTGGGCGAGGTCGCGGGTGATCGGGTGGGACGAGTGTTTCAGCCGCTCCATGCAGGCAGCATCATCCATCCGCACGAGTTCTTGCGGATCTGTGCCGGAGACATTCAACACCTCCTCCCTGAGCGCGTGGACGAACATGCTCGACGCGATCCTGCTCACGTGGTGGAAGTAGACCGCCGGTCGCATCAGGGTCCGGGCGATGAGGAGCGACTCGGCGGCGTTGATCCCACCCTCATTGAGCGCGACACCCGATCCAGCGAGGATCGAGCACCGGATAAGCCGGTGTGCATCGACCATCCCGTAGGGGACGCCGGTGTAGTGTGCATCCCGCATCAGGTAGTCCATCCGGTCGACGTCCAGGCTCCCGTGGATTATGCCGGCGAGGCGGTGGTCGCCTGATATGATCGCGCAGACCTCGGCCGGATCGAGCCCTTCGTCCTCGAGGATCCCGGCGATCGGCCCTTCCTCGACGATCTCCTCGACCTGGTGATGACACCGGCCGGCAAACTCCTTCATCACCGGTTCGGTGACGTGGGAGAAGGGGCCGTGGCCGATATCATGGAGGAGGGCGGCCGTTGTGACGAGCCTCGTCTCGCCGGCATCGAGCCCGAGGTTGCCGCACATGATCCCGGCCAGGTGCATCGTCCCGAGGGAGTGCTCAAACCGGGTGTGGTTTGCGCCGGGGTAGACGAGGTTTGCAAACCCGAGCTGGGTTATGTGGCGGAGCCGCTGGACCTCCCCGGAGTCGAGCAGCCTGAGTGTGAGTTCGTCGGCCTCGACGTAGCCGTGGACAGGGTCTTTGATGATCTTCATTCGTCCGTTAAGGTTCTTTGTAGAAGGGAGATAAAAGTATGGAGAATGATCACTTTCCTCTCGGCCGGCCCCGGATCCCTCGCGCTCATACGGGGCTCCCGGCAGATCCTCCATGACAGCGAGATCGCTGTGGTCGCGAGCACCGCCATGGACTCCAGGATCTCGGGGAACCACTCTGCGCCTGATATCGATGCTGCCATCTTCCTCTTCGCAGGTATCCTCGATACCAACCGGTGGTGGGGGATCAGGGGAGATACCTTCACCACCCACAACTACCTCTCAAAGGTGGCGGGAGACGAATCCCTCCCGATCGGAGACCGCGCCCGGGCCGTAGAGATCGCAAAGACAGGCCTCCTCCGGCGGGGACTGACCCTGACAGAGGCGGTGCAGGCACAGTGCCGGGCGCTGAGCATCGGGGCGACCATCCTCCCGGCGACCGATACCAGGGCCGGGGTGCTCGTCGATACCGGAACCGAACGCCTGCCGCTCTTTGAGTACTGGGCAGGCAC
>JAAYND010000246.1 GCA_012521035.1 Methanomicrobiales archaeon | reverse complement strand
TTCGTGTAGTGGAGAATGTAGCGCATGATCGCCTTGTGCGGCACCTTCGTGTGGTAGGAATGAGCGTTGTAGATCGGATCGTTCTTCCCCTCGCTCACGTCCGCCGCAAACGGCTCGCAGTCGTACTCCTCTTCAGGATCAAACGACCGCCCATACTTCTCAATGAACTCCCCAATCCAGGGGTTGGGGCAGGCCGTGTAATACGGTGGATCGGAGAGCGCAATGATATCTTCATCCTTCCCGATCGGGAACCCCTCAATCTTGCGAACGGCGTCGAGCTGCTCTTTCGTCAGCTCATAGTCGGCCATATCACTCCACCACCAGGCGTACCTTTCTCTCGTCTTTGTCACTCACCAGGCCAGACACATAGTTCCCAAATCGCGCCTCAATCTCCTCCACCGAGCACGCAGACCCACCCATCATCAGAGCCTGCCGCAGCTCATCGACCCTGATCGTCACCTTCACAAGACTCGAAAGCGCCTCCGTAAGCGCCCGCACCAGGTCGGCCGAGATCTTCTCGGGGAGTTTCCGGTGCTCACGGACCTCCATCACAAGCGCCCGGTCCTTCGGTTTTAAGAGTTCGAGAGTCGCCTGCACCGTCGGGTCGTCCAGGTTATCGACCAACATGCTGGTCCACGATTCATAATGCGCATCAAGAAGATCCTCCAGGTGATCGAGCATCGCGTCAGGCGAGGAGATGCCCTCATCATCCGCCGGCCTGAACGAGCAGTGTGGGCAGACCGGACTCTTCTTCAGATCCTTCTCCGTGAGCGTAAAACATGGCTGTAACTTCAGCAAAGCCGCATCAAACTCGGTTAAGGAGCGCTTCGGCATGATCTCGATGTTTGAGAGAGCACGCAGAGCGATAAGTCGCGGATCAGCCTTCAACTTCTTCTTCCGCTCATCCCCCTCGTGACCCAGGCGGGCCTGCCGGTGGAGGCGGAAGTACTCATCGATGTAGCATTTCTTCTGATTCTCAAGTTCCCGCTTGAGGTCGTTCTGGAAAGCTCGCGTGATCTTCTCCCTGCTCTCAAGCTGCATAAATATCGAGCGCTTTGACTCGGAAAGTGCTTCCCGGCACACATTTCCGTCCGGGAGCACTATCTCGGCCTGAGAAAGATACACCGTCAGAGGTGCAAGATCCGAACAGAACCTGGCAAGATCGTCGATCTCCTTCATCAGTGCCAGTTCCTTCGCATGCCCCCGCACATCGGTCTTCGTCCCGCTGTAGTTTTTTAGCCTCCCCTCAGTGTTGAATCGCTGCAGCGACTCCAGAAACACTTTCAGGTTGTCGAGATACCGCTTCATCTGCTCTTTCGTCTGCTCGTCGTAGAGGTCGCGTTCCCACAGCAGGAGCGACCCATCCAACCGCTGTTGAGCCTCCACCACTTCCGGGATCAGCGAGTGCAGGCGCCCCTGAAGTTGCTTCACTGCCTCATGGTGGGTAGCCGTGTTCTTCACCAGACCTGGCATCAGGCCAAGTACCTTGAACAGCTCGGCAAGCACTTCGATGGGCGGATCTTTTGGCAGCTCCACATGCCTGAACCCTGTGAGATCCTGTCCGCTCCTCTTCGTCATCTCCTCGAGGTTTGCTGCCGTGACCTTCGCACCCGGGTAGGCCACCACTGCATCGCCGTGATAGACCAGCGCCGCGAGCAGCACGCCGACATACTCAGGTTCAAGTCTAAATCGGCGCTCGTACTCGATACCGTGCTCAGCGACGATGATCTCGCTCCGGTTCAACACCTGCCCAAATGCTTTCCCTCGAAGGAGAGCTACAATATGTTCTGCATATTCCGAGTTTTCAGGGTTGACCTGCTCTCCCTCAAGCAGACCGAGGGCATCGAGCACCGCTACACCACGTTGTGTCTTCAGGCCGCCGCGAAGATACGTTAACGCATCCTTCACCGCATCGTCGCGGTCACCGCCCCGGATCGTCTGGGAAAAACGTGGGTAGTCAGGCGCCAGATCTTCGAAATGCGGGGCAAGGCAGTACGCGGCGATACCGTTGATCGTTGCTCTCACATCACCGCTCGTCGGGACCGCTCCTTCCTTCGCCCATTCAAGCAGGTTCTTCTCGACACCGCCATAAGTGACCCGATACGCTGTCATCATATTGTCCCGCATCCACTGCACCATTACGGCCAGATGTTCGCCCGCTTTTTTCTCGTATATCCCTCGATTTGTTGCTGATGCAGAGCTCGCCATTTCACGCGCTCCTGCATACCGCTTTAACGCCATATGGAACTCATCATCCCACTTCAGTAGCTTCAGGAAGACCTCGTCCGGCCGGCGCTCATCGTCGTAATCCGGCTTATCGAATGGCTGGATAAAATAGATGTAGAAGTCCCGCGGCGGCTGGGCCGTCGATCGTTCGTTCGGCGCACCGAAGAAGAGGTAACCGGGCCGCCCGGCCTTCCGATCTGCCCAGATGACTTCGTGCTGCCAGATCTTGTAGCCGCTCACGTAGGTGGTCTCCGGAGTCTTCATCACCCGGGCCAGAGCATCGAAGTAGTAGTGATCCAGTTTCCACTTGTCCAGGGTAGCTGCCCTCTCCTCGATCTTGGCATCGTAGTCGATGTCCTTCCTGACGTCAAGATAGTACATATCGTTCTCAGCGTTGTGCGAGATGAACTGGCCGCTCACTGTCTTACTAATCTCGTGAAGCACCGTCTCAATCGTCGTGAGTAAGAACTCTGAATCGGGTTCTGGGAGATCCAGGTAGAGACAGAGGTCGTCTCTGAGGTTTTCGGGCTTCAGACCGATCGGAGAACTCACATCCCCAGTCGTCAGGCGGTGGACTGCGAGAGCGTGTATGATCCTGACCGCTGCATCGAGGTACTGCTTCTTCTCAAACGAGCGCTCCAGTATATTCTGGAGGATGTGCCCTTTTTCAAGAACCACCCTGATATCCTGATTTGTTCGGATGGCCATATCCTCGGAGAGGGTATCCCAGTACCTGTCAAAAGAGAGGATTCCCGGACGGTCAGCAGGTACTTCAAGCTCGATCAGGCGTTTTACGTCATGACTAATGGTCTTGAGCACCTCTCGCTTCTCCACCATATACAGTCTCTCGAAGGTCTCCAGATAACGGGGATGTACCGGAAAGAGCGCCACATATTCATCGAGACGCTCGTTCATATCACCGTAAAGGGGTGTAAATCGCTCCAGATGAGCACGGATCTTTGCTTCCTGGTCGGGTGTCTTCACAAGAAGGCGCTCTGAGACGACGTAAGCGACATCTTCACCGTAGATTCTGACTGACTCAAACCGCTTTTGCACTCGCTGCATCGATTCAGCCACATATTCGAATCGAGGATTGTCAAAGAGAGCCTCCTGGACGCCGGCTATGAACCGGAATCGACTCAGGCGGCACGATTCCCCGATCTCCCGCATGAAGTTGAGGTCCAGCACCAGATCAGCATCCTGGCGAGACCGGAGATAATCAAGGAGTTCATCGACTACGAGGAGCAGTCCTTTATCAGGATATTTTTCCCCGAAGGCCTGCATCATCTCGATGAACGCATCTTTATGGTTGGCAATCTGGTCATCAGGGGGGAAGGTGTAAGATACTCCCAATCCTTCGAGGTTTCTCTGGAGTTCTCCGCAGACGATATCGCGGAGCGACTGTCGGACTGCGCCGATCTCCGTCCTGATAACAATGAACTGGCCAGCAATGCTCTCCGCTGCCTCTTGAATCGCACTATTCCTGATCTCGGAGGCGAGATCGGTGTGTTCGGCGACTGCACTGATCACTGACATCAGGTGCGATTTGCCGGTGCCGTAGTTGCCGACGATAAGGAGTCCTTTCTTGTCAAGGGTCGTGTTGAGTTTGAGATGCGGGATCAGGCCAGAAGCCAGCTTTTCAGCCATACCATCCGAGATTACATAAGTCCGGACAAGGCGCTCAGCCTCGCGCCTGTCGTCTGCCTCCCGTAACTGTACAACGTCTTCAATGGGATCAAATTGAACAAGTTCACCATACTTCATAGGAAATTCGCCTCATTGGTGGAGAGAAGAGTGATGCCCCGGGTATCGACGCATGAGTATACCCGATATTCATCATGGCCAGGCGTTGCATAGGAGAGGGTTGAACCGTCGTAAGTGCCACTCCACGCGGCAACAACCGTCTTCCTGCGAGCAGCCTGTTTGAGAAGGCGAAGAGGATCGAGTAAAAGCTCAGGGGCAAACAGGAGTTCGATGTTGTCGCATAGAATCACATCCCCCTCTTCCTTCTCGATTGCATCTAAAAATTCATGCTGAATGGCGTTTGGTCGTTCTGAGCGCGAATATCCGAGAGCCCGCTGGCTCACCAGAGAGCCGATGTTGATGTAGGGGTAACCATACTGACCTGCCCATTCTTTCAGTAATGACGTCTTACCAGTCCCTGATAGACCTACGACAATATTCAGGCCACCCATATTATGAACAGCGACTGGAGAAAGTCCAGGTGGCATAAGAGATGATATGTATCCCTAATAAGCAATACTATGTATTCTATGCATTACAGAGTATGAAAAATTCAAATTTTAAAATAAAATTAAATATTATCTGCTTTTTAAAAAAAGCTTTTAATCAATCTTATAGCTAATCTAGTAGAATATCACGAGCGGTGTAATCACGTGGTAGTTGGGTGATCGGAGCCCCTCTCTCACCCCTGATATTATCTGCATTTTTATCGCGGAAATTTAAGAGATAGAGCCCATATCTCATCTATTTGAGTGATCGTTTATCTTCGCTATTGTTCATTCGTGTATAGGTATAACCCTTCAATCTTCTGCCCTACCACCGATCCCATTACAGTTTTGCAGAAGTATTTATGCGCGGTCCAATTATCCAGATTTTCACCGGACAGAACCTGGAATTGGATAGAACCTGTCCAGTTCACCCAAAGACTTCCACCCCGTCAAAATAGATAGAAGTCCGGCCGGCGTTATCCTCGCCCTGGATCGTTGCTATCCTGGGGGCGGCGTTGACGCACCCCCTGCCCGGGACCGTCAGGTAGGCATAGTCGGGCCCGACATCCAGAAGGACTCTATCCCAGGTGTGCAGGTCCACGCCCCTGAAACGTCTGAAGTCCGGCTCGGTCTCGGTCTCAATGAGCCAGAGATTCATCCTCCCCCGGCCCATCGCCACAGTCCTGGAGAACGCATCCAGGTCAATGTTCTGGGTGAAGTTCAGCTCAAAGGCACCGAGGCTATCATCCCTGAGATCGGTGGCCTCGGTGAGCGCATCCTCATAACGATTCGCCACATCAGAGATCGAGAGCATAACCTCATCAATATCAACCGCCCTGTTGATGGTCACCTTCCCGCTGCTGTACCACTCCACGCCCAGCGCAACCGAACCCTCCCTGAACTTCTGCCAGCGTGCACTGTATATCGCAAAACTCTCCTTCGCCGTATCCAGAACCTCCGCGAGGCCGGGTATCTTCTCTGTCGCTCCATACCAGGCCTTCAGGCTGAAGCGACTGGCCTCCTCATCCGGTACCAGCCCGTCGGAGAACTTCAGGCCGAGACCTCGCTGCTGCCATGCCTCTTTGCCGTCGTAGTGGAGGAGGTGGCTCCTCGATAACCAGCACCTGTCAAGACCTTTCACGCGCCTGATCCAGCTACCAGTGATCGCATCCGCCTCTGTTGCGTCAAGTATGGTATAGAGGATCCAGACACGCTTGCGGGTCGCATCCAGAAAGAACGTGCCGGGTGACTGGCCTCCATGATTAATGTACCAACCCGCAGCGTCGA
Source organism: Methanomicrobiales archaeon (assembly GCA_012521035.1). GTDB lineage: Archaea > Halobacteriota > Methanomicrobia > Methanomicrobiales > Methanoculleaceae > Methanoculleus. The sequence continues at coordinate 781 of JAAYND010000246.1, read as the reverse complement.
GGCGACTCCAGGATCCTGACGGACATCCGATCTCGCCGACGGAGTGGTTAGCCTCCAGCAGGTAGGCTTTGAGCTGTGCAAGGCGCGTCAGGTCATATTGCGCCAAAACCGTCTCATTGTCCTCAAAGTTAGCCTGTAGCAACTCTTTCAGGTTCCGGAGTGTCTGGATGCGTTCCATATCAATTGTTCAACAGTACGGAGAACAGAGCAAAAAAGGTTTCTCACGGTCTCTGCGAGGCCTTTTGTGCGGATCACATGCGATCCACCGGGAAGATCCGCCACCGCATGAATATCTATGCCGAGAAGGTCGACTGCCCACTCTTTGGCAGAAATGGAACCGTTGTGATCTACTTTAACGCCGAACGAAGGATGCGGGAGATTAAATCGCGCAATTGTGCTATCTACCGGATTTCTGAAGAATTAAAAGAGTTCCAGAAGGTCTGTTCGTCGATGCAGAAAGACGAGGTAGAGGCGAAGGTCAGGAAGATCCTGCCAGAGACGTATGCAAAGTACTTCACTTATACCGTTCATGAACGCCCGACCGGGATCGAACTCGAATGGAGCACCAATAATGAGGCCAGGGTCCAGGCTGAGCGTCTGGATGGGAAGTATCTGCTGTATGCTACTGACCCTGCTCTTTCGGCTGGTGAAGTAGTGATGAGGTATTTTGAGCGTGATTATGTCGAGAAGGTCTTTCGTGATTTGAAGACATATGAGGAGATCGCTCCGATTCGACATCGGAAAGAGTCGCGAGTGATTGGGATTATGTTCGTCTGTACAC
>JAAYND010000245.1 GCA_012521035.1 Methanomicrobiales archaeon | reverse complement strand
TCCGGGTGGCTCCGCAGGAACGGGCACCAGGAGGGGTTCGCATCGCTCTCCGAAGTATCCCTGAAGATATCGAGGAACCGCTCCTCGACGGTTGCGCGGAACGTGCCGCCGACGATCCTCTGCCGGCAGAGGTAATCCCGGCTCGTGAGCCTCTTCTCGACCTCGATGAGCTCGGCGCCCGCGTGCATGCAACACTTCCCGCAGAGAGTACATTCAAACGCTTTCATCTTCTGAGATTCTCTGCATACCGCAGGATAAAGGTTCGGGAGTCCCGGCCTCATGAGGATCGAGAGACCTGATCTCTCCTGGCACCGCCCGGAACGGGCCTGTCCGGTTCTGTCCCTGCGGGATTTGCCGGCGGCATGGGCAGCACTCCTCCCATCATAGGTTCCCCTGCGGTTATCTCTTCCGCCTGGAGAAGGGCTGGCGCGACTCAATCATGTGCTGTGGAGATACCGGCTGTCAGTCATCAACCATCCCCTTCCTCTCAGGCTTTTTCTCTGTCACCCTGCCCGGCTCGATGAGGGTAACAGATCCGGCCCTGTACCTCCTCCCCGCCGACCGTGACGTTCTCCGGACGTAGGCCTTCATGATATCCGTCCGGGTGAGGAATCCGGAGAGCAGATCCGGATCATCTACCGGGACAACGGGCAGGTGATGGATATCATGCTCGACCATCAGGTTCAGGGCCTCATGGAGCGTGCAGGAATGGTGGACGGTGAAGAGCCTTGAGGTCATGACGTCCTTTACCAGGAGCTCCCCGTCTCTCCGGTTATCCCTGATATCATCGAGGGCAATGATGCCCACCAGTCTCCCTTCCTTATCGATGACCGGGAATGCGGTGTGCAGGGTCTTATCGATGAGGTGGAACACGTGCCTGATGGTATCATCGGGGGATGTGGTGATGATCCGGTCGCGAGGTACCATGGCATCACCCACATGAATGTCCCGGAGGATCTCGATCATGTACTCATCCCGGTGAGCAGGCGACCCGGACCTGTCCGGCACCTGCTCGCGGAAGATCGTGTTGTCGCCGACGAGGAGGACCGCCACCGCGACGGCGCCCATCGCCGGCACGAGAAGGGAGAAGTCTCCGGTCATCTCCGTGACCATGATCATCATAGCGATCGGTGAATGGGATATCGCACCGAAGAAGGCGATCATACCGACGATGATGAAGACCGGCACCGACTCAAGAGGAACGATCCCGGGGAGAGCGATATGTAGCAGGGCTCCTAGACCGCCGCCTGCTGAACCGCCTATGACCAGCCCGGGCGCGAAGACGCCCCCGCTCCCGCCGGAGCCGATGGTGAGCGATGTCGTCAGGATCTTTGCAAACGGGAGGACGAGGAGCGCCCCGACCGGGAGCATATTGTAGAGGGCAAGCTGGGTGAAGCCGTATCCGGTTCCGAGGCTGGCAAACCCGACGACCGCCATATCGGGCGAGAGGGCTGCAAGAGCGAGAACGAAGGTGCCGGTGAGGAACGCCCCGCTGAGCGGTCTGAAGTGGTTTGGGAGGTTGAGGCGGCTGAATATACCCCGAAATACCCTGTTTGCCCCATAGAAGGTATGTATGTATACCAGGCCAACCACCGCCGATGTCACACCGAGGAGGAGGAAGAGGGGGATCTGCGAGACGCTCCAGAAGGTTGTGCAGGGTCCAAAGACCGGTTCAAAGCCCTCAACCAGGCCAAATATTGAGTATCCAATGACGGATGCCAGAAACGCAGGGACGATCGCCTCAGACTCAAAGTCCCGCCGGTAAAGGATCTCCGCAGCGAGGATCGCCCCTCCGAGCGGCGCCATAAATATCGTGCCGATCCCGGCGCCGACGCCGGTGGCGATGGCAAGCCTCCGTTCGCGGATGGAAAGCCCCAGGAGATCGGCGGCGATCGAACCGAGGCCGGCCGACATCTGTGCGGTAGGTCCTTCGCGCCCGGCACTCCCGCCCGTCGAGATCGTCAGGATGGCGCTGATCGCCTTGATGAACGGGATTCGCCAGCGCACACGGCCCCCCTTATGAAACGCTTTTATCGCGGCATCGGTCCCGTGACCCTCCGTCTCCGGGGCGAGGGTGTAGACCAGGAGACCGGAGAGGAGCCCTCCAAAACAGATGATGGGGAGGATCATCCAGAGATTATCCGGGGAAGCCCATTGACTGATATCCTGGACAGTCTGCCCCTCCTTTGGAAGGTTGAACCCGACGATGCCCTCCATGAAGAATGCACTCCCGAGTTTCAACCCCTCAAAGAAGAAGAGAGCACCGAGACCGGCGATGATCCCGACGACGATGGCGATGAGTATGATCCTCCTGAAGGGGGTGACGGTCTCCTCAATCTGCATGGATGTAAAAATGTCAGTTCAGCAAGTTATTTAACTCATTTTACTTGATGCCGTTGTTTAGGTAAATCATTTCTCTATCCCGGCCGCTCCGGGATCGTGGGAACTGGGAGGTTGCCATCCAGTGAAGCGGGTAAGGGGCTTCTTTGCCGGGTTTTAGAGCAGCGAGCTGGCACGTGCTCACCGGTACATGACCCCCTGCTTCACCCCCCGGCCGGCGCGGTCAACCCTGTAAATTCCTCCCCATAAAGTTAAATCAATACGCATACAACGCAAGTGACATGAAGGTGTGCATAATGTGCGGAGGGGAGGGCACACGGCTCCGCCCCCTCACATTCGGGCGTCCTAAACCCTGTATTCCTATCGTCAACAAACCCTCGATCCAGCACCTGGTCTCACACCTCTCCAACCTCGGGTTCAACGATGTGGTGATCACGCTCGGCTACATGAGCGATGCGATCGAGAAAGCGCTCGGTGACGGGTCGCTCTTCGGGGTCAACGTCACCTACGTCCATGAAAAGACGAAACTCGGGACGGCGGGGAGCGTCAAGAATGCTCAGAAGTTCCTTGAAGAACAGCCCTTCCTCGTCGTCGGCGGTGACCACGTGGTTGACCTAAACCTGCTTGAGTTCTACCGCGAGCACCTCACGAACGAATCGATCACCACCATCGGGCTGATCAGCATCGACGACCCCACCGAGTACGGTATCGCTGAGATCGATGCGCACTACCAGATCAAGCGGTTCAAGGAGAAGCCGAGTCCGGGCGAGATCTTCTCAAACCTCGCGAGCACCGGTATGTACGTCTGTAACCCCGAGGTCTTTGATCATATACCGACGGGCGAGAAGTTCGACTTTGCAAGGAACCTCTTCCCCGAACTGATGGAGAAGGGATATGTCCTGAAGGCCTGGCTTGCCCGTGGCAACTGGTCGGATGTCGGGAGCCCGCAGTCGCTCCGGGAGGCGGAACGCTGGAAACTCCAGGATATCGGGTTTACGAATATCTCCGGCGATCTCTACATCAAGGGCGCCCGGGTCATGGGCCCTGCCCAGATCGGGAACAATGTCTCGGTCGCCGCTCACTCCCGGGTGATCGGACCGGTCTCGATAGGCGCCGGGACGATCATCGAGGAGAACGTCGTCATCGGGCCGTATACGAGCATAGGAGAGGGCTGTATCATCAAGAACAACGCCAAGGTCTTCTCATCATCGATCTACAACCGGGTGGTGATCGGGAAGGATAGCACCGTCAGCGGGAGCATCATCGATAGCGATACGCTCGTCGGCACCGGATGCAACATCGAGCACGACACGGTCATCGGCCCCCAGGTCGTGCTGAAAGCCGGTGTGGTCGTCCACTCAGGGACCCGGGTCTGGCCGGAGGTCATCGTCCCGGAGGGGTCGGTGGTGAAGGAGTACGTCTTAAACGAGAGCTACGATACCCGGATCGAGGGGTCGTAAGCGGGGTAGCAATGCCCCGGGGTTCTGGTGGCGATGAACTCCAGTCAGGCCACGGGGATATGCTGCCCGCCGTGAGGGTGCGATCGCCCCGGCCACCCGGGTGAATCGCTCCTTCCCGGGCTTTTTGCGTGCGGCAGTCATTCAGGCTCACGCTGGCCGTGCGCAGAGTTCTTCGAGCGAACAGGGAAGAGATGGTTCTTCATGTGAGACTGCCGGCCGCCTCACACGATCTGGATTCTATCCATGCCGCACAAGCCGGTGCGTCAGCGCGACGAGGGGGTGGCGGGCGTAGTCGAGCACCTTGATGTCGTCGAGCGTGTTGAGGTTCAGTGACCGTGCCGTCCGCTCCATACCGAGTTCTATGTTCTCCCTGACCTCGATGATGTAGGCGTCGAGGTTCTTGATCCCGAGCCTCTTTGCTGCTATCGCCCGGTGGTGTCCGTCGACCAGGATCCAGCGCCCCGGTCGCCTGACTACGATGAGGGGTTCGGCAAGCCCCTTCTTGATCTCGTACATCCGCCCTTCCAGCTCGTCCTCGTAGATCTTTGACTGGGTGGGCAGGAGGTCGTTTATCGGGACCGAACCCCTCCGCAGTGTCGGTTCAACCCCGTAGAGTTTTTTGAGGGTCTCGATGAACTTGAAGACCTTATCGGGCGAGACATGCTCGATCTGGGACCTGATGACGTCGGCGTTCGATATGATTCCTATGAGTTTGTTGTCCTCATCGACGACCGGGAGTTTCTGGATACCGGAACGGAATATAACGCGGGCCGCATCGTTCACGCTCATGTCAGGGTCGGCGACTATGAGGTGGCGGGACATCACCTGCTCGATGGGTGTCGCCGGGTGGGCGAAGAGGAGGTCTCGCGCCGAGATGTAGCCTACCACCTCTTTTGAGTTATCCACGACCGGGAACCCGTCATGATGTGTCTTTTTTATAGCCTCGGTGACGTCCCGGACCGTTCCGCTGGCGTTGACGGTGACGACGTCGTAGGTCATGTAGTCCTTGACCCTCTTTCTCTCCATCATGATAGTGTCACGCTGGCTCAAGATGAATTATTCGGTTGAAATTGGTGGAGGATAGGGAAAAAAGAGTTATTCGATCGGGATCGTTGTCCCGACCTCGGCCGGCAATTTCTTCAACCTGACCTCAAGGACGCCGTTCTTGAATGATGCGGTGGCACCCTCATCGACCACCTCGGCAGGGAGCATCACCGTGCGGCCCATCTGGCCGTAGACGCGCTCTCGCATGAAGAAATCAGCAGTCTCTTCCGCAGTCTCGTCCGTCCGCCGGCTCATGATCTCCAGGTGCCGGGGGTCGATGAGCCTGACTGCGACGTTCTCTTTCTCGACTCCCGGAAGGTCGGCAACGACGATCACCTCGTCCTCGTGGTCACGGACATCAACACGGAAATCCTGGATCGTCGGGACGATCCGGCCCCTGATCTCTTCTCCCCGTGCACCGATTCCCCCGAGCATGGCCTGGAACCTGTTCTCCATCTCGGCCATGAGGTCATCAAAATCCTGCCATATTGTCCGGTATGGTCCTCGCTCAATTCTTGCCATCTTCAGTGCTCCTCTCGTATGAAGTGCCCCAGGGCGTTCCGGGCGCTGAGGCTAACCTAAAGGTAGTGTTTTAAATATATTAATATTATTATCGAGGCACCTCCCCCGTACAGAACAATACTATTTTATTTTAACGAAAGACGATTGTACTCCAGATGAAAAAGACTCAGCAGAAGGGCTCGAAGAGCGACGATAAGGCCTGGATGAAATGGGCCTATGTAGGGATAGCCCTGATTTTTGCGGTGGCTATGGTAGGCTCCTACTTCTCCCCGATGTTCAACAAGGGGCATGCCATCCAGCCCGGGAATACTGCGTTGATCGGCTACACCATCCGTGGCGAAGATGGGCGCCCTCTCATAACAACCGACCAGGGTCTCGTGGAGAGAGAATACAGGAAGGGGAACGTCGTCCTCCTCTCGGGGGGCATGGAGATCCCTGCCGGCGGGGTGATATCCGGTGAAAACATCGCAGTTCTCCCTGTCATGTATCCGGATATCCCGGGATTCTCGGGCTTCTCCCTCCTCGGGTTTGAGGTCAACTCCATATCCCGGGGAATCGTCGGGATGCGCCCCGGCGAGGCAAGGACCATCAGTTTTGCCTACGAGGGGAACACGCTCGAGATGAACGTGAACGAAGAGGATGCGGAGGGTCTTGGTCTCGACTTTACCGAGTGGGATGAGGGCGATATGGTCCCGCTCGGCCTGACGACATCACCCGACATCCCGGTGGGCAACGATACCGCTGAGACGCCGGCACTGCGGTTCGGCAAAGTCACCACCAAGACGTCCGACTCGATGGTCATCGCCTACCGCTACGGCAGCGCCGATATCACGCTCAACGGCATAACCGGGTGATGCCTGCCCGGGCAGGTGCATACGCACCACCGACTCTTTTTTGGAGGGGCCGAAGCCCCTCTCCCGACCGGCTCCGCTTCCCGCCGGAGCGCGCGTTCTCCCGGGCGCAGAGCCACCCCGAGCGGAAGGATCCGCCAATCTCCTCCTCCCCCCGCTCCCGGGTGAGATGAGCACGTCTCCCGGTACACCACCTGGCAGAACACAGAGAGTGATATTCTCTGACCGACCCCCTGAACTCCGACGCCGGGAGAAGAATGGCGATCGGGCCGTCGGGTATAAATATCGCGGGAGAAAAAAGCATTCTAAGAGGTATATCCCGGGATCAGGGGGTGCGCTTCCCCCCCCGGTCAGGCCCGGGCTCCTCGCTGTGGTATCATCATGACGGTGAAAGTGATAAATTTCTTCCAGGAAGGGTGCATGGGGTGCGATGAGCAGGCCCCGATCCTCCAGGAAGTCAGGAAGGATCTCGGGGTCGAGATCGAGGAGATCGATGCCATAAAAAACCCGCAGTACATCAAAGAGTACAAACTCCGGGTGACGCCGACGACCCTCGTCATCGAGGGCGACCGGGTCAGGGAGCGGATGGAGGGGTTCGTCCACCGCGAGGATCTCGAGGCCGCCATCCGGCGGCACATGCCGGGGTAGCCCGGCGCAGCAGTTCCCGGGGTGTCGCGCTCTGCCACCCCGGGGAATGCCGGCACTCCCTGCATAATCGGGGCGAGCATCTCCGCGCGAAGATGCCGGCAGGAGCGTTCCGGTGAAACACCCCGTGGAGGTGGTGCGCGTGATCCGGGAGGTTGATAGGTTCATGGCACACACTCATTCTTCATGCCTGACCCTTCTCCTTCACATGTACCGGATGAGATCCTCAACCGTTCTTTAAGATCCGAACACCCTCCCTTCCTTCAAACGCCCCTTGTTGCGACTATCGCCGCTATATACCTCGACCGGATCGGTTTTGTCGAGACCATCGACTCGGCACTTGCCCCGGATCCAGATGAGTGGCAGATGAGCCCCGGAAACCTGGCAAAAGCCATCGTCCTCTTTCCTTTCATCCAGTATTTCCATCGGCGGCTTCCGTATTATGACCTCGACAGTTATTACGGTTGGGTGGATATGGATCTCCTCTTCACATCGACTGCCCGGCCAGAGTGGCTGACCCCTGATGCATTCACCTCCATGCTCGACAGCCTTCACGCCGCCGGGCCTGAACGCCTCTTCACCACCCTCGCCCTCCGGGCATATACTGCGTTCTCGATCCCGTTTGACCCGGCCATCTACGGCGAGACCGCCACGTTTATCCTGTGGGGTGCCTTTGAAGACGCCGATGATGAGGAAAGCGGCCCGGCCCGTGTCATGCTCAGCTTCGCATGCGACCCAACAGGGATCCCGCTCGCCGCCACCACCTGTTACGGGAGCGAGGCAGATTGCATCCGCGATCCGACCACCCTCCATACTCTTGCTGAACAAAATCCATTCATCTACATCGCCGATTCAAAGATTGCCACGGCCAGAAACCTCCTCGGATTGCAGGAAGCGGGCCTCCGATTCGCCGCCCGGTATCCGGCGGGCCTCGACAGAAAGACTGCCACCCGGACGATCCGGGACGCCTACGAGTCAGATGCCTGGCTCCCGGTTGATATGGGCCGGGAGGAGCCGGATACCTATGAGGTGCAGGAGTTTATCCGTGTGGTTGGCGACAGCAAGGCGGAGTTCCGGGTACTCGTCTTCCGGAGCAGCAACCTGAGGGAGAAGTTCGAGTCCAGGATCAGCGCATCCAGAGAAGAGGTTCTATCGATTCTCACCGACATAACGGCACGAGAGTTTACTCATGAGTCTGATGCCCTCCGGGCAATCAAGAGCGCGCACTGGCGCCTCCGCACCCACCGCCTCTGGACGGTCGATCTGACCGCCGGGGCCGGGGGGTCTGGATGGGTAATCCGGGCCGGAGATCCGGAATTGAACCGCGATCTCTACCGGACAGAACTGCAAAAAGCGGAGACGATTGTGCTGATAACAAACACGCCGGTGGAAGAGTTGCCGGCACAGGAGATCCTTCGCCTTGCGACTGAACCAAAGACAAAGAAGGATTCCTTCACGATCCTTGAGGATCCGATTGCAGTCGATCCCGCCTTCCTGGAAAATCCTGGCCGGGTCGATGCCTTTGTGGCGCTGCTTGCATACACGCACCTGATCCAGAGATTGATCCGGAGACTGGTGCATCGGAACCTGGACACCATGCCAGAGCCGCCGCGTCTCGACGCTAGCAGCCGATCGCTCGCCAGACCTGGCCTTATGAGAATTCTTCAGACTCTCTTTGCATATAAACTAATCACCCATCAGGGCAGGCGCCGGTTCCAGGAGATCTCGCAAACTTCCCGGACGAACCTGCCGATCTGGCTTAAATTGTTAGAGATTGATCCGGGTACAGCCCCCGGGCCCGCTCACCACCTGCGCTGACCCCGGTCGAGGTAGCCGTATATCCTCTTTATCCGGCGGGCGACCGTCTTCCAACCCTCTTTTCGTATGACCGGGCCGTCGCGGAGCTTTATATGCGATATCCGGATCCTCCGCCCGCCGAAGGTATAGGTCTCCCCGACGACGAACTCATCCTCCCCCTCTGCTGCCTGGTAGAGGGGTATGGTCGTGCGCCCGGCATGGATGGACGCCCGCACCACGACCTGCTCGATCACCCGCGTCCAGAGGGCCGTCACCTCCGCGGCCCCCGCCCGGCGGACCCTCTTCGGCCCGACCTCGATGCCGGTGACCTCGACACCGACCGCCTCGTCCCCGCACTCCGCGACGATATGGTCCCCGACGGCCACGACCTCATCCTCGAAGGCTTCGACGCAGCAGACCTCCGACTCAGTCTCCCGGCTCACGATCGCCCTGATGGTGAGGATCCGGGGCTCCGGGGGCTTTGGCACCCGGTGGACCCGGCCGCACTCGCAGCACCGGACGACCAGTTCGGCGGCCTCACGGAGAATCTCGTGTTCGCACTCCTCATTGCACGCAGGACAGACGATAGTAATCATTCAATAGCAATGGAATCCCTCTCCTATTAAGCATGAAGGCGAGGGATACCGTTCGGGCGCGGGGGCACCCGCTGGTCCAGGGCACGCATACGACGACGTTTGAGGTGACAAAAGACGAGACACTGACACTCGCGGGCGACTGCATCATCGGCATCGCCGCCGACAAGGGTGCGGCCGACCTCGACCCCGACCTGAAGGCGCTCCTCTCCGACGACCGGGCGGTGCTCACGACCCGGCTTACTGCCGGCGATATAACCGTCGTGGTCAGGTCACGGGGTTCTGCGGGCCTCACCCTGGATCATCCCGCAGACCTCGTCTGGCGGCGGAGCGACTTCGTCTCCGACCGGACGGTTGCCATCCGCTCCGATCACGTCGCGGCTGCGCTCCCCCGGGAGTTCATCGAGGCGCTCCGGCGGGGGGCGGATCTGGTGATCGAGCTCGAGGTCGAGATACCTGAAGGAGACTGACCTCACTTCACGGTTCGCAACCAAGCTTTGTGAGCTTTATCTCGGCATCGGTGAGGAGGTCTTCGCACTGCTTCACGAGGAGCGCACCGCGCTCGTACATGGCGATACTCTCCTCAAGGCTCCCATCCCCGTCCTCCAGCTTCCGGACGATCTCCCGCAGCTCTCCAAGCATCTCTTCAAACGTCTCTGTCATGATCTACCTCCTCCACGACGGCCCTGCACCGGCCATCCTTCATCCGCAGCACCACGCGGTCCCCGGGACTGAGGTCGCCGGCGCTCCGGACAATGCTTCCCTCCGACTCAACGATACAGTAGCCCCGCTCAAGGATCGCGAGCGGATCCTTCCCCTCGAGGCGTGCCCTGACCTCAGCGAGGGCGGATCGTTCCCGCTGCACCCGGGAGAGCGCCGCCCGCCTGAGCAGTTCTTCGTGCTCGGCGAGGCGCTGCATCCGCTCGTTTATCCGGCGCGTGAGTCGCCGGGGGTGCATGCGCGCCCGGAGGTCCTCAACCTCCCGCCCGGCGGCATCGAGGCGGCGGATGAGGAGTGTTTCCATCCGGTCC
>JAAYND010000244.1 GCA_012521035.1 Methanomicrobiales archaeon | reverse complement strand
GGCCTTGCTGCCGGGTTTGATCGGTTCATCCCGGCATCCTGCTACCCGCTGGCGGTCTACTCGATCGCTCTTGCGCTCCTCTATCACACCTCGCTGATATCAGGATATGTCTGGGGGTATGACATCCACCACGAGCTCCACCTCGTAAACAGCGTGCTTGGACCGGGGTTCTGGGATATGACCATCCCCTACAACACAAACGCGATGCTCTCGATCGTCGCGCTCGCTCCCACCTACTCACTCATCACGGGCCTGGATCCTGTCTGGGTCTTCAAGATCATCTACCCATTCCTCTTTGCATTCGTGCCGCTCGCGCTCTACCGCGTGGTCGAGAGACAGACAGACGCGAGGATCGGGTTTCTCTCGGCCTTCTTCTTCGTCGCGTTCTTCACGTTCTACACCGAGATGATCTCTCTTGCCCGGCAGCAGATCGCCGAGTTCTTCCTGGCATTGACGATCCTTGTCATGATCGATAAGTCCATGGATCGTGGCATGCGAGCATTCTTCCTGGTCACCTTCGGCTTTGCCGTAATCGTCTCGCATTACGGCCTTGCATCTATCTACCTCTTCGCGCTCATACCGGCATGGGCGCTCCTCCTCTTTTCGGAGCATCTCCCGGCCGGAATACGGACAAAACTCCAGGGAACAGAGAGCCATGATCCACTCTCCGGATGGCAGGCCATCTCCGGGGTGCGAGTCAGGACTCTCGTCTTTCCCTACATCCTCGTGCTCGCTCTCATCGCTCTCCTCTGGTACTCGATGATAGCCGGAGGCACGGCGTTTGCAACCCTCGCCGGCATCGGGGATAAAATAGCAGGTACCCTCTTTGCAGAACCCCTCAGCCCCACAACCGCGCAGGGTCTGCATATCCTCACCAGCCAGTCCGTAACGCTCCTGCACAGCCTGGCAAAAAGTGTCCATATCGCCACCCAGGGACTCATCGTCATCGGACTGCTGGCAACCCTTCTCAAACGCGAACGATGGCGGATTGAACCCGAATACCTCGCAGTCTCACTTGTATTCCTCGCGATCAATCTGGCGGGCATCGTCGTTCCCTTCTTTGCAAGCTCGCTCAATACGAGCAGGCTCTACCACATCACCCTGATCTTCCTCGCCCCGTTTGCGATCATCGGTGGTATAGCACTCTATGAGGCTGCTGTAGAGAGATTACATGCGTTGAAGACCGTTCCCTGTATGGGATCCGCCTATCAGGCACTCTCGGTCTTCTTCGTCGTATTTCTCCTCTTCAATACCGGCCTGATCTACCAGATCACAGGGGATAGCCCGACCTCGATGGCGCTTGAGACCTCCGGGGATAAACCGGTGTTCAGCGGGAAGGAGGTGAGGGGAGCCGGATGGCTCCTCACCGAAGGAAACAGACGCCCCATATACGTCGACGGAACGCGCTGGTGGCTTCTGCTGGGATTCGATCCCGACCATCAACGCTACCTCCCGGCGAACGCATCACTGATAGAACCAGATTCGTACACCTACTTCGGCACATACAACATCGTAAAGGAGAGCGTCCGGATAGAAGTGAAAGAGCACGCTGTCCTCGAAGCGGGCTATATCAACGCCGGAACGTTTACCGGGAACCGGCATAAGGTCTACGACAACGCCGGTTCTGCCGTCTACTATAAGTGAAGAGAGAGACCAGCGCTCCCTCCAGGCACGAAGCGCCACCGGGTGCTGGAGAGGATCAGGGGGAGTGCCGGCTCCAGTCCGGGGGAGTGGGCCTGGCCTCCCGTACTTATGAAGAACGGAGCCGGGAGAGGATCCGCTCTTTCTTTGCGAGGGCTGCCTCCGCAGCCCGCTCAACCCCTCTCTTCATCTCCTCAAAATTCCTCTTATCCCTGTCCACGACCTTCTTCACCGGGGTGTAGGCTGACTCCCGGAACCGGGGTGAGAAGTCCTGGATCTCGCCATCGACCATGAGAACCGACTCGGCCGCTCCCTCTTCGACGTAGCCGATCTCCTTCATGGCAACGCCGGCAGTCCCGACGACCCGCTGGATCTCAGGGGCAACCTCAGGTGGTGCGACGACCAGGAGGGCATCGAGGGAGACGCCGAGGTAGTCTATCTCGAGGGCAT
>JAAYND010000243.1 GCA_012521035.1 Methanomicrobiales archaeon | reverse complement strand
CGGCCGGTGAGGGGGAGATCTGTGAGGTCTGCGGAGCAGAAGTTACAAAATCACAGGCAAAGCTCTCAAAGCTCTTCATGAACAGAACACTCTGCAAAAAGTGCATGGAACAGCCCTGAAGCACGTTAAACCGATGCAATCCGGAAATAACAAACGGGAGGTATATATACCACTATAACATGAGGATTGTATAGATGACGAGGAACATGCTCATGTGGGATGAGACACTCTTTCGAGACCCGGAAGTCTTTGAGATTGACTACATCCCCGAGCAGTTCAGCCATCGGGATGCTCAGATCCGTGAACTCGTCTTCCAGGTCAAGCCCGGCCTGCGAGGGGGGAGGCCCTTCAACACCATCTGTCGCGGCCCCCCCGGGACCGGGAAGACGACAAGCGTCAAGAAGATCTTCGCCGAGATTGAAGAGACCACACAGCGCCTGATCCCCGTTCACGTCAACTGCCAGATCGACAACACCAGATACACTGTATTCTCACAGATCTACCGGCGTGTCATCGGACACCTGCCGCCGTCGACAGGTGTATCATTCAAGCAGGTTATCGATGCCATCGCCCGGAATATAGTGCAGAAGAAACAGGTTCTCCTGGTAGCGCTGGACGATGCAAACTACATCCTCTCTGAAAACGAGATCAACCGTGTCCTCTACCCTTTACTCCGCTCGCATGAGACCTACCCGGGCTTTCGAACCGGCGTGATCGCCATCGTAAGTGACATGTCGGTCAACCTGCAGGACGCGATAGATCCCCGGGTGGCATCGGTCTTCCGGCCCACTGAGATCTACTTCCCCCCCTACTCAGAGGAGGAGGTCCATGGTATACTCGAAGCGCGAGTACTCCAGGGACTCTACCCGAACGTCATCCGACCCCGGATGCTGGATCTCGTGGTGGAACAGACGATGAAGAGCGGTGATCTCCGCGTTGGCATTGATCTCCTCAAGCGAGCGACCCTGAATGCAGAGAACGATGCCCGTCGCTCCGTCGAGCGGGAAGATGTCTGTAAGGCCTATGAGATATCCCGCTACCTGCATCTTTCCTTCTCGATCAGGGTGCTCAAAGACGAGGAAAAAAGGATACTGCAACAGATCGCGAATATGTCGATCTGTACTGACCAGGAGATGAGCGCCAAAGAGGTATACCAGTTTGCAAAAGAACAGGTGGAGATCAGCTATACCCGGTACCATGAGATGATCAGGAAGTTCGATTCGATGCGGCTCCTCAACCTCCACTATCGCAAGGGAAGGGGTCGAACACGACTGATAAGCCTTCGTTACGATCCTGAGCGGGTGCTGGAGCACCTTGGGCAGGAACGGACGATTTGAAAATCCTTATCTGCTCTGCCACCGTCTGTATTCTGATGAGGTTTGCCACATGCTCAGCGTGAATGAACTTGCACTGGATATTTTTGATGAACTCTTCGAATATGCCGAGGAGTTTAATGCCGTCCCGTACGAGCTCGACAACGGCGCACGTGTCGTTGATTGCGGCGTCAGCACTGCCGGTGGGTACCGGGCAGGAAGACAGTTTACCGAGATCTGCATGGGCGGGCTCGGTGAGGTTGACGTCGCCATGGGTCGGATCGGGGATGTTCCGATACCATTCATCGAGGTCAGCACCGATTTCCCGGCCATCGCATGCCTCGGCGCCCAGAAAGCGGGCTGGACGGTCAACGTCAACAAGTACTTCGCTATGGGTAGCGGCCCTGCACGGGCGCTCTCCCTGAAGCCAAAGCACACCTACGAGGTTATCGAGTACGAGGATGAGTTTGACTACGCGGTCATCGCACTTGAGAGCGACCACCTCCCGAACGCTGGCGTTATGGAGAAGATCGCAGATGCCTGCGACGTCGATGTCGCCAACACCTGTGCGGTCGTCGCCCCCACGGCATCGATCGTCGGGTCGATTCAGGTCGCCGGTCGCTGTGTCGAGACCGCGGTCTACAAGCTGAATGAACTCGGGTTTGACACAAGGAAGATCACCGCCGGTATCGGCCACGCCCCGATCGCTCCCATCAAGAAGGATGGCACGATGGCGATGGGGAGCACCAACGATGCCACGATCTACCACGGCAGCATCATGCTGACGATGAACGCCCCGGAGATCAAGGACTACCTTGACAGGATCCCGAGCAACAAGTCCAAGGGATACGGGAAACCCTTCTACGAGATCTTCAAGGAAGCCGAGTTTGACTTCTACAAGATCGATACCTCGCTCTTCTCACCGGCCGAGGTTGTCATCAACGAGGTCTCTGAGGGTGCTGTCTACCACGTGGGAGCTGTCAACCCCGAAGTGACACTGAAGTCGTTTGGATTCATCTAAACCCCATTCCCTATTTTCCAGGTCAACTTCAGCGCACCTTTCTCTTTGATGCCTGTGTAGCCACGGTCGGGATCCCTCTGCTGACCGGGGCTGCCCGGGGACGCCGGGGGGGGCAACCTCCGGCGTAGCAGGCCCGGAGGAGATCAGGGGCGCGCACAGGTACCCCCGGCAGCGTGACCCCGGTCCCCGACCGGCCCTGCGCCGAATCTCAACCAATCCTGGAGGTGGCTCCGGGCGGCAACGTTTATCCCTTACGATGCGAAATACTATGAGGCACCAGGGGCTTGTGGTCTAGCTGGTCATGACATCTCCCTTACACGGAGAGGATCCCCGGTTCGAATCCGGGCAGGCCCATCGATTTTATGGGATTTCAGGTGGTTGCCAGCACGCCGGAGGGCACCCCTGCTTGCCCGCCCACAGAAAAACTCACTTCCGGGGCAGGGCGATTGCAAAGAGCAAAATCTATATACATCTGAAAGATAGAGCACTGTCGGTGATTCACATGAAGCTAAGTGCAAGAAACCGGCTCCCCGGGACGGTAAAACAGATCGAGACCGGGATGGTCACCGCCGAGGTCGTCATCGCGCTGGATGGTGGCGGTGAGATCACCTCGGTCATCACTAAAAAGGCTGTGAAGGATCTCGGACTTACCACCGGTAAGAAGGTCTACGCTGTGGTCAAGTCGACCGAGGTCATGGTAGCGGTCGACTGAGAGACAGGACCCACCCTATTTTTTTAATGTTGCGGTGCAGGCCGCCCCCTCCGGGAAACTCATGATCCCCTCCACTTCCACTGGAGAATCGAGTAAACCCACCTCAAGAACCCTTCAGGATAGAGACGCTATCTACCCCGGCCATTCCTGCTCCTGACACTTCTCACATCAGGTGTCGTGGCGATCTCGCTGCCTTCTATTCCTTATCCTCTCCGCATCCTTCACGGATCTGCTCTCCGCAATCACCAGAAATGCCTCGTAGCGCGATCGCACAGGGCATCGACATAAACAGGCTCCCATGCCGGGAGTGCAGAGAAAAAAAGGTTAGAATCGGGGTTTTCTGTGCTTCGGGAGGCAGTCGCGGCAGTAGACAGGCCTGCCCTCCGTAGGCTTGAAAGGAACTTCGCACTCTCTGCCGCAGTCAGAACAGACTGCCTTATGGAACTCGCGGGGGCGATTCTGGTATGACCGTGGACCCCGACCAGGGTATCTCTCCTGCATTGATATTTCAACTCACTGAGAAACCGTATTCACAAAACAACTCAATAGCGGGGTTTCCTGTGCTTCGGGAGGCAGTCGCGGCAGTAGACAGGTCTGCCCTCCGTAGGCTTGAAAGGAACTTCGCACTCTTTGCCACAGTCAGAACAGACTGCCTTATGGAACTCGCGGGGGCGGTCCTGGTACGAGCGGGGACGCCTGCTCGAATATCTCTCATCCATGTACTTCAACCATGCAGATAGTCTGCACATATACAACCACCTGCGTGCATATATAAGTGTGTCCCGGGATCCCTGGCGGTTCCTGACGCCCCAGAACTGCTCATCACGCTCTGTGCCCCCACCAGAGCGGGTGAAGATCATGTCTCCTCGATGAGGCCGGCAGGATCCCTGGCGGAAAGTGCTGATCTGCGGAGAAGAAGCATTTGTTACAGTCGCAGGAGCGATTACATACCGTAGCATCAGCGAACTGGCACCCATCACTATATATTGTCGCAGGAAAGATTGGATCATAGATATGGCTGACGAATCATACCGTACTGCGATGGTTCAGGGCAGGGAGGTCCCTTACGACCCGGAGCAGCTACGCAAGATCAGCGAGCACCCCTGCTACTCCGAAAAGGCGTGCCACGTCTTTGGGCGGTGTCACCTCCCCGTCGCCCCGAAGTGCAACATCCAGTGCAACTACTGCGTGCGCGACTTTGACTGCGTGAACGAGAGCCGGCCGGGTGTGACGAGCAAGGTTCTCACTCCTGAAGAATCCCTTGATCTGGTCAGGAGGGTCGTTAAAGAGTTCCCCTACGTGAAGGTGATCGGCATCGCAGGGCCGGGTGAACCGCTCGCAAACCCTGAGACGTTTGAAGCGCTACGTCTGGTCCATGGGGAGTTCCCGCACCTGATCATGTGCCTCAGCACAAACGGCCTCCTGTTGCCTGAGTCGATAGAAGAGCTGGCGAAGAACGATGTCGGGAACGTCACGGTCACGCTCAGCGCAATCGACCCGGCGATAGGGGAGAAGATCTACTCCTGGGTCGAGTACAAGGGGAAGAAGTACTATGGGCGTGAGGCGGCAGAACTCCTCCTATCCCAGCAGCTCAAAGGTATTGAGATGGCGATCGAGAAGAAGATGCTCGTCAAGATAAACACCGTCTACATCCCCGGTATCAACGATGAGCATATCCCCGAGATCGCAAAGAAGGTCGGCGAGATGGGGGCGTACACCTTCAACGTCATCCCGCTCATCCCGCTCTACAAGTTCGCCGATATCACCCCGCCAACCCCGAAGGAGAAGCGGGAGATGCAGGATCGGTGCGCTCCCTACATCAAGCAGATGCGCCACTGTG
>JAAYND010000242.1 GCA_012521035.1 Methanomicrobiales archaeon | reverse complement strand
GGGAGGGTGGGAAGTGTTCATAGGCTCTCCGATGGCACAGGACGCAGTGATACGAAACTTTGAGGTCATCGGTGAGGCCGTGAAGCGGATCCCGGAATCCCTGAAGGAAGAGCGCCCGGATATCCCATGGCGCCGGATTGCTGGCCTCCGGGATGTCTTGATCCACCAGTATATGAGGGTGGATCTGGAGGCCGTTTGGGCTATAGTCAGAGATGACCTCCATGAGTTCAAGCAGGCGGTTGCGGAGATCCTGGCTGAAATGCAGGACAACTTGAGCATTTCGCCCGAGTGAGGTGAGATCCATCCAGGGGTTCTTCGCCCGGAAGCGACGTGGCTGGGAGTTCGCTGATCCCCCGGCAAATGCATACCCAGTAGTGCGGCTACCGTTAAAATGGGGCACTAACATGGAGTTTACTGTTATGATCAGGAGAGCCGGAGAGGGCGGGTTCTGGGCAGAAGTCCCGGCGCTTCCCGGGTGCTACTCCCAGGGGGAGACGGTCGAGGAGACGCTGGAGAACATCAGGGAAGCGATCGAAGAGCACGTGGAAACGCTCGAAATACAGAATCCTGCGCAACGGCCCTGAGGTGACAGCCTGGGAGCAAAACGCCCGGGTGAGATGAGATTCATCCGGGGTTCTCCTCGCGGAAGCGGGGATTATATGAGCGAGCGCAAAACCAGGCTCAAGGAGGATCTCGATACTGTTGTTGCAGGGATCCTGGAGCGCCGGAAGAAAGAAGACCGGACCTGAGGTTGTGCCCGCTCCGGGTGCCAGGGACTGCGGATCCTGTGTCAGGCGGCGCTCTGCTGTTCTCCACCAGCCCCGCCGCCTGATGGTGGAGCGCAGATAGGGAAAAAGCGTATGCCTTGCGCAGATATACGATGATCGTAACCAGAACAAAGGCTCAAGCGACCAGAATGGCAGGTGTGTCGGGTGCGGCGATCGGTATACTTTGAGGAAAAATACGGGGTCAACATTAACGAATTTAAGTCGATCGATGAGGTGGATGCCTGTATTGAGAAGAAAACCGGAGCGAAGCTGAACGTTGTATCGGCTTTTAGCAGCACGGTGGATAGGGCAGGAAATGTTCTCAACGTAAGAATCTATAATATCGACGGGCTTCTCGATATGGCCCTCGGATAACCATTTTTGACAGAATTCCACGCCCCTGATAAGTATCACTGAGGTCGTCGACGAAGATCTGGAAATCCCTATCCCCTCTTCCAGAGATCGCACTCCCGGTTAACGGCAAACATAAACTCCCGGCCGCGCTTCTCTTTCCTGATGTAGCCCAGTTCCGCGAGGCGGAGGAGATCGGTCCTTGCCGTCTGGTAGACGACCCCGTAGGTCGCCATGACCTGGCGGATGCTGAAGTGCTCATCACCGCGCTCCATCATGCACAAAAGGATCTCCGCCTGTCTCTGGTTGATCCCCCTGATGCTCTTAATGATCGCTTCTGTCCGGTTCTGCTCGCTCTGCTTCTTCTCGATGTAGGCGAGCAGGTCCTTTCGTGCCTCTT
Organism: Methanomicrobiales archaeon; assembly: GCA_012521035.1. Lineage (GTDB taxonomy): Archaea > Halobacteriota > Methanomicrobia > Methanomicrobiales > Methanoculleaceae > Methanoculleus. The sequence goes on along the minus strand of JAAYND010000242.1, from coordinate 3,396 downwards.
CGATGCACCTGATGTTGTAGAGGATGAAGTACGTCAGGTCCATCTCGTCGTGCTCGGTACGGAGGTAGGCGAGGGCGTAGTCCCGTTTCGATCGGAGGATGATCCGGGAGATGGGCATGTACTCAAAGAGCCAGTAGCCTCGTGAGAGGACATACCAGTAGAAGATGCTCCGTGCGGTCCTCCCGTTGCCATCTTCGAAGGGGTGGATGTAGCCGATGAGGAAGTGGAGGATGATCCCCTTGACGATGGGGTGGGTGAATCTCCCGGCGTCTTCTTCGTCGTCAGCGTTTGCGAACCGGCACAACTCATCGATCATCGCCGGGATTTTTGCGTGATCGGGGGGCGTGTGATAGACAGTGCCGGTGACGGGGTCGGCGACCACAATATCGTCGGTCTCCCGGAATCGCCCGACGGCGGCACTGTTGAGAGTGTTCTCTGTCACAATCCGGTGGGTTTCGAGGATGAGTTCCGGGGTCAGTGGTTCGTCCTTTCTCTCCAGGATGGACTGCATGGCCTTGTAACTGTTGACCACCATCTGCTCGGACCGATTCCTCGGGCGTATCCCCCTCCGGAGCACCTCTTTTGCGGCCCTGCGGGTGGTCGCCGCCCCTTCGAGGATGCTTGAGGCGATGGCCTCCTCCATGAACGAATTGATGATATAAGACTGGTCGAGCCTGATGGTTCTATTGTGGATCCGGATGATGCCGGAGAGGTACTGGTCGAAGACATGCAGATTCCGCGAGGATTCGGAGGTGATCGAGTACCTGAGATCGAGGTGGGCGAAAGGGACGGGTTCGTAGCGCATCACCCGAAGCATTTTCATGACCGTCCAGGCCGCGAGCCTCTTCTCCGGGTCAGGGATGCGGTAGGTGAGTTCGTCCCAGGCGAGGTAGCGGTTGTTGTAGTCGGTCACTGTCTTCCTGAAGTCAGGATCCTCTACGATGTCGCTGAACACCTTGAGGATTTTCCCATCCCGTGTTTGGGGCGGTCGTTCAGGGAATCTGGTCATGGGTCTGGTCTCGCAAATACTAATTTAGTAGATATTAGTATTTGATTAGTATTTCGATCTGCGAATTCAAAAGAGGTCGTCCCGGACAACTCCATGCTTGTGAAGGGGCGTAACCAGTTTTCAGCATCATGGAACGCATCGCTTCGGTATCAGATGAAGACTGCCGCGAATTTTGAGGAGCTATTTGGATGGGCGTTGGACTGTATCAAACTCTACACCCAGGCGATCGGGTGAGGTCCCGCACGGCCGGTGTGATGAACGGAGTGATTGGGATACCACGTAGAGAGCGTCGCGAAGATGACAGGGAAGATCCTGAGAACAGGGGCAGAGAAGAAAGGTTCTCTTAACGGCGAGACAGGTTGAAGAGTTTGATCCCGGTTTCAAACGCCGCTTTCTCGCGGCCGGTGATCATGATGGTTAGATTGGAGGGTATGGGAGTGAGATGGTGCGCTCCGGGAGGATGAGATAGAGGGGGTTCTGTTTTACACGAGTTCATACATCCGCAGGAACTCTTCCCGCGGAATTCCCGCCTGTGTGCAGATGCTCCGCAGGGTCGAACCTTTGAGTTCAGGGTGATTCGGTATCGTGAGCGGTGTCGTTGTGCCGTCCGGACTGTTGCGGACAAGCGAAATGTGGTTGCCTCTCCTTACGATTACAAATCCGAGCGCTTCCAGCGTCTTCAGCACCTTCCGCTGGGGCGCATCGTGCGGAAACTACATCTATACAGCGACTTCGGCAACGAAGGTCTCCATGATATCGTCGTTCTCGAACGCATCGTTCCCGAAGGATTCTACGTGGAACTGTATGGCAGATTTCACTTCGGCAAGTGCTTCTTCGTAGGTGTCCCCCTCTGCGATGACGACACCCTTCAGTCCCAGGGGGTAGGCGACATAGCCGTCAGGGTGCTTCTCGACAATAACCTTTAGGACCTTCATGGATTCGCCTCGCTCGTATTCGATCGGAGCGGGATGATCGGTGTGGTATTCGACTTGTTTGGCAATATACTTTAGGATCAAGTCAGGGCTAATCCCCGCCATTTCAATGGCGGGATACAGCCCGTCCACCGATACCATTATAGGCCATTATCACCTATAATAATTTGTGCCTAAAGCGTATCGCTATCGACTCTACCCGACAAAATCCCAGGTCTCTCAGATGGAGCAGACGCTGGAGATATGTCGGTGGGTTTATAACGAGACGCTTGCGATGCGGAAGAACGCGTGGGAGCAGGAACAGAGACATATCTCTTACTATGAATCAAAGCGCCAGATCCCCCTCTGGAAAAAAGAACGCCCTGAACTCTCCACGGTCTATTCTCAGGTCTTACAGAATGTCACTCTACGCGTCGATCTTGCCTTCAAAGCCTTCTTCCGACGTTTAAAGTCTGGAGAAAAACCCGGCTATCCTCGCTTTAAGGGAAAAGGGCGATACGACAGTTTCACGTATCCGCAGTCTGGCTTCAAACTCGATGGAGATCGCCTCCACCTCTCGAAGATCGGAGATGTGAGGGTCGTCCTCCACCGTCCGGTTGAAGGGACGATCAAGACCCTCACGATCCGGCGGTCTTCGACCAGCAAGTGGTACGCTTGCTTCTCAGTCGAGTGTGATCCCTCTCCTGTACAACAGAATGATGGAGAAATCGGGATCGATGTTGGTCTTGAGTCCTTCGCCACCCTCTCGAACGGAGAGAAGATCGAGAACCCACGGTTCTTCCGCACCGACGAGAAAGCCCTTGCGAAAGCACAGAGGAAACTCTCGAAAGCGGAGAAGGGTACTCCTGAACGGAAGAAGGCCAGAAAGATCGTCGCACACGTCCATGAACGGATCGCCAATAGACGGCTCAATTTTGCTCACCAAACCTCCCGGAAGGTGGTGAATCGGTTTGGTACAATTGTGTTCGAGGATCTGAATATCACAAACATGCAGAAGAACCACCATCTGGCAAAAAGCATTGCAGATGTCGCCTGGAATATGTTCATCACGATCACAGAGAGCAAAGCGGAGGATGCTGGCTCACGCGTGATCCTGGTCAACCCCAGAAACACATCTCAGATATGCTCCAGATGTGGGATGATCGTCGCAAAGACTCTCTCTGATCGCGTCCACTCCTGCCCGCATTGTGGGTTGGTGATGGATCGCGACCAGAACGCGGCGATCAATATTATGAGATTGGGGCTGCAATCTCAGGGATAACATCCCAAGATGCCCCCGACTTCAGTCGGGGGAGCAGTCACTCACTCCATTTTTTCAGGTTTTGTAATGGGTTAGAGTTCGAGGGTCTGGAACCGCCCCTTCCGCTTCGGGGGAGGCGGCGGGGCGACCGCCTCCGGCTCGGGCTCAGGGGGCTCTTCGCGGGGTTCTGGCTCTGGCGGGGTAACCCGGGCGGG
>JAAYND010000241.1 GCA_012521035.1 Methanomicrobiales archaeon | reverse complement strand
GGATGGTCGGCGGGTGAACTGGTCGCCGGGCAGACTCAACAACGGTCACATGATCATCCTCGGGGGTTCGGGTGCCGGCAAGACCGAGACGGTCAGGTGTATCGCCCTTGAGCTTGCAGCGCAGGCGCTACCGGTCATCATGATCGATTTTCATGGCGATATGGCCCCGGATACCAGCGATATCCGGGCCTACAAGATCCGTGAGGGTGGGGAGTACTACTTCAATCCGCTTGAGCTCGATCCCGCCATCGACGAGATCACCCCGCTCCGTGCCACATCGGACTTCGTCGATGCGATATCCATTAACTTCCCGACGCTCGGGATCCAGCAGCGCAGGAAGATCAAGAATATCATCAAAGATTGTTACCGGACCTCAGGTATAACCGGGAAGACCGCGACCTGGACGCGGGTGCTTGACTTCGATGATATCGAAGGCGAGATCATGGACTGCGAGGATGAGACGATCCCGGCCTACCTTGAGGATATCTTCGACTACAAGCTCTTCTCCGGGGAGGAGAAGATATCCATCCAGACCATCCTCTCAAGCGGGATCACCCACATCAACTTAAATGCCCTCCCCGAGAACCTGCGCTATCTCTTCGCCGATCTCTTCCTCCGGCGGATCTACTACACCCTCCAGGCTATGGGCGAGATCCCGCGCGGGACAGAGAACGACCGGGAGAAGTTCCGGCTCTTCGTCATCGTCGATGAGGCAAAACTCCTCGTCAGCCAGAAGAGCGGATCAAAGACGGCGATCAAGGCGGTGCTGAACAAGTACGCAACTGAGATGCGCAAGTTCGGCGTCTCTCTGATCCTTGCATCCCAGCTGATCGCTCACTTCAACGAGGAGATCCTGGCAAACATTGCCGTGAAATTCTGTATGCGAGCCGAGAACAAGAAACAGGCACAGGAGAACGCCCGGTTCTTCGAGGTGAGCGAGAAAGATCTCCTCAACTTCCAGCCCGGGGAGGGGATCGTGATAATCGGATCAGAGAAGATGAATGTCAGGATCGTCCCTGTATCCCGGCGGGATCTCTAGGAATTGTTGACGCCGGCGTGCGTTCTCTCCGCCGGGGCGGGGCAACCCTTATCTCCGGTCGCGCCTGAATCCATGCATGAGCAGGCCAGAGGATACCGGGACACCGGAAGGCCACCCGATCTTTGTCATCCAGAAGCACGATGCGACCACGCTCCACTACGACTTCCGCCTTGAAGCCGACGGTGTGCTGAAGTCGTGGGCGGTCCCAAAGGGACCGTCGGCGGATCCAAAAGAGAAACGTCTTGCCATCCCCACGGAAGACCACCCCCTCGATTACGCCGACTTCGAGGGTGTCATACCGGAGGGGAGGTACGGGGCCGGGGCGGTCATGGTCTGGGACCGGGGAGTCTACCGGAACCTCACCTGGAAGAGCGGGCGGGAGATCCCGGTCACCCGGGCGCTTGAGCAGGGCCACGTATCGTTCTGGCTTGAGGGGGAGAAGGTCAGGGGTGGGTATGCCCTCACACGGTTTCGGACCGGCGAGAAGGGTGAGGCATGGCTCCTTGTGAAGAAGGATGATGCAGAGGCGGCGCCGGGTCGGGACATCGTGGCGACGGAGACGCGGTCGGTCGTCTCCGGCCGGACGATCGAGGAGATCGCGGCGGGAGAGGAGCCGGGATGAGCGAGCCCCCGCGGAGAAGGCGGAAGATCCCGGTAGAGATGGGGGAGTTCATCTGCCCATACTGCGGGCGGCGCTACCCTACACTTGAGGCCCTCCATGCGCATGTCCGGCGCGCGCACCGCCATCCCCCGGAGGCCGGGTGAGGGTGGCGGCGCTGGAGGCCCGGGGCGCTGCTTGCGGTACGGGATGTTGACCCGGGTCTTCTCCTTTTTTTGGGGTGCCGCCTGATGGATGACTGGAACATGATACGCAAGAGAGATCAGTTTCTCATGCCCCCATTTGCCGGTAGCCCCTCTCTGTGAGGGTTTGAGAGAAATCTGCATGCACACCAGTATTCACACTTTATGTGAATTATCATTAAATAAATATGTGTCTGGAGAAGAATAAACGCTAAATAGCCTTATTTTTCATAATCAGGCGCTAATATACATCTTAATCGTTGATGCCCGGGGATTACTCGGACCTAATGGGTAAATAACGGCTATCCTCTTGTTGCACCATGCATAGGTTTAAAATCTGGACTGCTAAAAATTAAAAGATCAAATCGATCAGAGATCCTCTTGAAGGTGAGATCATGGCAAGCAAAGTAATGATAAACAATGTAATGACAGAGATGATGAGCGACGCGGAGATCGTTGCAGAGTTCAAGCAGCGCGGGAGCTGGGGTCTGTACATGAACGTAGACCTGGAGGACTGCGACCCTGCATCGATCAGGGATCCAGAAAAGATCCGCCGGTTTATCATCGAGCTCTGTGACCTGATTGACATGAAGAGATTTGGCGAACCGCAGATCATCCACTTCGGCCCGAACGAGAGAGTCGCAGGGTTCTCCATGACCCAGCTCATCGAGACATCGCTCGTCTCCGGCCACTTCGCAAACGAGACCAACGCCGCCTACCTTGACATCTTCAGCTGCAAGGAGTATGAGCCCTCACGCGCAGCGG
>JAAYND010000240.1 GCA_012521035.1 Methanomicrobiales archaeon | reverse complement strand
GCTGCATATCACACCCCGGCTACAAAAAGATCAGATCCCGGGGGCGCCGGGATCCCCGGAGAACTTCGTCCTCCTCCCCCACCTACCGCCGGCGCCCCCGCAGCCTGTTCTTCCGCATCCGCCACAGGACCACCCCGGCCACGACCGCGAGCACTGCCCCGACCAGGAGCCCGATCCCGAGGGCCGGGTTCTTCTGGTAGACATCCAGGAGCACGTCGGCGCCGAGCGCGATGATGAGAGTGGAGGCGAGCGAGCCCGTGGAGACACATGCAAACACCCTCGCCTCGCTCATCCCGAGCAACCGGCCCAGGATCGACCCGTTCATCGACCCCGTCCCCTGGAACGGGAAGAAGACGAAGAAGACGAGCCCCGCCGTCGAGATCCCCCTGATCCAGGGCTGGGTCTCGGTGTAGTTCCGGGCCGCCGTCATCCCGCTATCGAGCAACCGGCCGATGAGCGGTATCTTCAGTGCCAGGTCGAAGTTCCAGACCACAAAGAGGGAGACCGCAACATCGATCATCCCGATCACAAACGTGATGAGCCACCAGGGGTACCCCATCAGGATCGCGATCGGGATGATCGACTCCTTCCCGGCCGGCGGGAAAAAGTACGCGGCAGCCAATCCTGAGAGAGTCAGGAACTGCTGGTAGGGCTCGATCATGTAGAGGACGGTGAACAGCACCACACCGATGGCAAACGGGAAAGTAAACTTGATGAAACCGACGATGTAGCGGTTCTTCAGGATAGCTCTCCACCAGCAGGGCTCCGCGACGGAAGTCTCAGGTTCGGTAGTCATGAGTCGTTCATCCATAATATGGAAATCTGTTACTTGGTTGTGTGTCCCTGGAGAATACAGTATCGGAGCCAGAGTATCGAGAAATTCTGGTGCGGAAGATAGGAACGATCACGCGGAAGAAGAAACCGGGACTCCAGAGCAGAATGGCCGGCAGATTCAAATTCCTGTAGTGTAAGGATAGGAAACATGGTTCAGGTTCCCGCCACAAGACCACCCCGCTCCCTCCCCGCCGTCGATATCGGCACCCGGGAGAGCGCGCTCTGTACAATCGCAAACGCCGGCGCCGCAATCGCAACCCTCCGCGAGGTGAGAAAGAACGTCCGCGGCGACCACAAACGCCGCCTCGATGACGTCGCCGTGATCCTCCGGGTGATCGCGCTCGAAGCACAGGCAACGTTCGCGATCACCGATGAGGAAGCCCTGGCGTTCATCAGGGAGTGCCGGCGAGATCGGCCGGCATCAGGGGGGCGGTGAGGATACGGGCGAAGCGTTCCCACCGCTGAGGCCCGGACGTCCCGACGTAATCCCGCACACGGCGGTAGCCCTCACTCACAGCCGCCGGGTAAGCCCCGAACCCCTCGATAGACTGGAGGCAGACCTCCGCCGCCTCCGGCGTGAGGAGCAGGACATCCTTAAGAATACCGCAAGCCTCCTCCCGGGGGAGGGTGCCGGCGGCAAGCCCTGCGGCGATCCGGGCGGTGCCCGAGAAGACGAGGTCGGTGGTGATAGTGTTTACACTGTGGAGGAGCACGGTGTCATCCGGTTCAAGCCCGGCCAGCGGGAAGAGGATCTCTTCTGTAAACTTCGTGCGGTCAGCGCCCGGGAAGGCCATCTCCACCCCGAACCTGGCGGCCCCCTCGGTGATCGTCGCGAACGGTGATGCAACCGGGACGATCGTATGCTCGATCCAGTCCCTGCCCCGGACCAAGACCGCATCCCTGACGGCCCGGATGGTATGGCGACCTGGATACGCCTCGCTACAGGCCAGGGGGAGGATCCGGTCGATGGTCACCGGATGGTCGACATTCACCCGGATGAGACTCTGCCCGCCGCCGAGGTAGCGGCCACGCCCCTCCCGGGCGAGGTACTCGATCCCCTCCCCCGGCGGGAGCATGATATGCTCTGCGGTCCTGCGGCGACTCTCCGCGACCGCGGCCACAAAGACCTCGAAAAATCGGTCAGGAGGCACGACAAACGGCGCCATGAACCCCCGATATCGGCCGGCAAGATCCCCGCTCCCCGGGAGGATACCATCAAGTGCCGTATGAAACCCCTCGAACCAGCCTGGATCATCCTCGGGCGCCGGGATGCCGAAGGCTGCATCGAAGTCGAGATTCCCTCTGGCGCGGGCCTCAAGCGCCCTGACCAGACCCCGGAGGCCCGCATGACGAACCTGTGCATCATCAGAGGGCGGTTCTATCGTATCCAGGGTCGCGAGCAGTTCACCGGCGTAACCGGCGACGCTCTCCGGTGAAACCTCCACCGTGAGCGCCTCCTCCCGTAGCCTCTCCGGACCGAAGTAGGTACTCACGTAGCCCGGATCGCTCACCCCGAGCCAGAGCACGCATTTCACGTAGAACCGTGCGATATCGTCCATATGATGATGATCTTCTTTCAGGCTGCCAGAAACGTCGATAGGTATCCTCTCCTCAAGATTATCTGCCCCGAGATCACATAAAATGCCTTCCTCACGATCCGGAGGACAGAGGGTTTACCTGCTCCCGCGCCAACCCCCTGTACCATGAACGAGTCGCTCCGGCAGGTCGTCCACCTCGTCTTCGGCCTCGGGATCGCGGGATTTATCCTCGCATTTGATCGCGATATCGCCATCTCCACCCTCGCTCTCGCCCTCTTTGTCGGGTTCATACTCTCCGATGCCATATCCCGGGGCTACACCATCCCGGTCATATCGACGATCATCGGGGGCCTGGAGCGGCGCGACGCCGCCCCGGGCAAGGGAGCACTCTTCTTCGCGTTCGGGGCTCTCTTCTCTCTCATATTCTTTGAAAAAGAGGTCGCTGCCATCGGGCTCGTGGTGCTCGCGCTCCTCGACAGCGCCACCACCATCGCCGGCACCAGGTTCGGGAAGACCCGGATCTACAACCAGAAGTCCCTTGAGGGCACAGTCACCGGCATAGCGGTGACGACGATCGCCCTCTCCCTCCTCGTCCCGCTGCCTGCCGCCCTCGCGACCGCTGTAGCCGCAGGACTCGCCG
>JAAYND010000239.1 GCA_012521035.1 Methanomicrobiales archaeon | reverse complement strand
GGGAGGGGGTTCCCTCCCCGAGCCCCACCCCATGCGATATCCCCACGGTCCGGTGGATGGGATGATGCCGGCGAAATGCACAATCCGGGCCGGCCTTCCCCGTGCTTGTGCCCTTGCGGGGGATATCGCGACTACTGCCCCCGCCCACGGGGGCGGGGGAGGAGCGCCGAAGGCGCGGGTGGGGTGGGAGAGATAGGAGAGCGGTGTATGACGAGATGCCGGTGAAGAGTATTTTCAGGGTCGCCTCCCCGGCTGCGCCCCGCCCGGGCTCTTGCCACGAGAACCCCCGCTCCTGCGCGGGAACCCTGTGGGAGGGCCAGTATGGTTCTCTTTGCCGGGGAGGGGGTTCCCTCCCCGAGCCCCTCCCCATGCGATATCTCCCACGGTCCGGTGGGTGGGATGGTGTGGGGGAAGGGCGGAACCGGGGCCGGCATCCCGGGCAGGCCTTTCCTGGGGATACCTCTACGGTCCGGTGGATGGGATGATGCCGGCGAAACGCACAATCCTGGCCGGCCTTCCCCGTGCTTGTGCCCTTGCGGGGGATATCGCGACTACTGCCCCCGCCCACGGGGGCGGGGGAGGAGCGCCGAAGGCGCGGGCGGGGTGGGGGAGAGAGGAGAACAGTGCATGGCGAGATGCCGGCGAAGTGCACACTCGGGGCCGGCATCCCGGGCCGGCCTTTCCGGTGATATCACGACTACTGCCCCCGCTCCGGCGTGGACCGGCGGCCGGCATCCACCCGGGTCGACGGAGCGGATCAACTGAAGGGAAGGCAACGTAACGCCGCTCAACCCGAAAAGACAAAAGCGCAATCACGCTCCGCCGCCGGCGCTCTGTGGCGGTGTGGCAGTGTTGCGGCGCGGGCGGCGCGGGCGGCGCGTGGCGGCACACGAGAGGCTGCCCTGGGCCGGCGATTTGCATCAGAAGTCAGATTAGAGTGAACTGACACACAGAATCGGTAAAATCAAAGAACGTGGGGTCGGTGAGATTTGAACTCACGATCGACGGGTCTCTCCGACATGCATCAGTGCTCCAACGGGTCATCATCTCTCAATCAGGAGACCCATTGTTCATCACGTGCAAAGACCGCTGGAGCCCGTCGCCATTCCGGGCTTGGCCACGACCCCGCTCTCTATAGAGTTGACGGCATGCGACATAAGGATTGTGCTGGAAGGAACCAGTAATCATATATTGGTGATATATCCCATTTATATAGAATGGTAGAGGGTAGTTACGCGTGCGGGAACTCGCAAAAACCCCTGATCGGCATCACCATCGGCGAGATGTTAAACAGAATAGCAGCAGCGCATCCTGACAGCGATGCGCTTATCTCCGTCCACCAGGGTATCAGGTGGACGTATGCAGAGTTTCTCAGCAAGGTCAACACCCTGGCGCGCGCCCTCATGGCTATCGACGTGGAACGCGGGGACCGGGTCGCGATATGGGCGCTGAACTACGCGGAGTGGGTACTGGTCCAGTTCGCCACCGCAAAGATCGGCGCGGTCATGGTGAACATTAACCCGGCATACCGGACGTACGAGTATGAGTATGCTCTCAAGCAGTCTGAGGTCCAGACGCTCATCCTCCAGGGGCGATTCAAGACGTCGGACTACGTCGGGATGTTCTATGAGTCCTGCCCCGAGGCGTTTGAAGCAAAGCCCGGCCGGGTCAACTGCGACAAATTTCCGTTCTTAAAAAACGTCATCTTCCTCGGCGATATCCCTTACAACGGCATGTACACCTGGGATGATCTTCTCGCGAAGGCCGCGCTCATCAGCCCCGATGAGCTCCGGGAGCGGGAGGGGTCGCTCAATTTTGATGATGCGGTCAACATCCAGTACACGAGCGGGACGACCGGGTTTCCGAAGGGGGTTGTCCTGACCCACCATAACATCCTGAACAACGGTGCGATCATCGGCGACGGTATGAAGTTCACCCACAAGGACCGACTCTGCATCCCGGTGCCGTTCTACCACTGCTTCGGTATGGTCCTTGCGAATATGGCCTGCGTCACCCACGGTGCTGCGATGGTCCTGCCCTCTCCGGTATTCGATGCCGAAGCGGTCCTCGCCACCGTGCAGGATGAGCGGTGCACGGCGCTCCATGGCGTACCGACCATGTTCATCGCTGAGCTCAGTCATCCGAACTTCTCGAGGTACCGGCTTGATACGCTCCGCACGGGGATCATGGCCGGATCACCCTGTCCGACCGAGGTGATGCGGGAGGTCAACCGGGAGATGCATATGTCCGATATCGTGATCGTCTATGGGCAGACGGAGACCTCTCCGGGTGTCACCATGACCACAACCGATGACCCTCTGGAGCGGCGCGTCTCCACTGTTGGAAGGCCGTTTCCCTACACCGAGATCAAGATCATCGATCCCCACACAAAACGGATCCTCCCTCGCGGAGAGACCGGCGAGATCTGCGCTCGCGGCTACTGTGTGATGCGATGTTACTATAACAACCCGAACGCCACCCGGGCGACGATCGACGAGAACGGCTGGAACCATACCGGCGACCTCGGTGTGATGGACGAGGAGGATTACGTCAAGATCGTCGGGCGCCTGAAAGATATGGTTATCCGTGGCGGTGAGAACATCTACCCGCGTGAGATCGAGGAGTTCCTCCATAATCACCCGAAGATCGCTGATGCCTACGTGATCGGTGTGCCTGATAAGAAGTACGGCGAGGAACTGATGGCCTGGATCAAGACGGAAGATGGGATAGAGCTGACCGAGGCGGCGGTGAAGGAATTCTGTCGCGGCCAGATTGCACACTTCAAGATCCCGCGATACGTGAAGTTCGTCGATGAGTTCCCGATGACGGTCTCAGGAAAGGTTATGAAGTTCAAGATGCGGGAGGCGGCGATCGAGGAGCTCGGCCTTGAGACCGAGTCTCAGATCGAGACCGCATAACTCTTTTCGGGCCCTGGTGGTGCGCACGAATCTGCGCGAACAACTGACTCTGGTCTCTTTCCCGCTGCTGTGTTGCATAGAACAAGTTCATCATCCCACTGATCGATGAAGTCAGGGCTGAGATAGAACTCTCCGCGCTTGATCAACTGTTCTCTATATACTCCAGTCACGATCATCAATATACGGGCGTCCCTGGCGTTCCTTTTTAGGCGTGAAAGGGGCGCCACAATCCAGGGTTATTTCCTCTTGAATTCATGTGTAAAACCCTCTCGATCTTCTAATTGCGCCTCTGTCTGTTGTATGAGCATACCTGATATCCTCACCAGGTGCGCCATCCTCTTATCCAACCTGGGCCAACCTATATATAGTAGACTCGCTTGCAGGCTGCAGCGTGGGGGGTGTTGGGTCTGGTTATGCACTCCACAGTAAGGCTTTCCCCGCAGTACCTGCTCTATCTACCAGTTTTTTCAGGGCGCGGCGCAATGCTCCGCTGGCCGTACCACCGAATTCATCCTTTTATACCTCAGTGGAACCCGGATACATATGCCCCATGTCAGAATCTCGCTGCCGCACGAGGGGTGGTGAGGTTTGCATATCATTGGGAGGTAGCAGTATGAAAAAATTCACACGTATAGCGGCGGTTGTTGCTGTCCTGGTAATCGCTGCTCTACTTATCGGCGGTGCAGCTTCGGCACAGCTCTTCCCGCCGGGACCAGAACCCGGACCAGAACCGCCCGGAGCAACTGCGATCACGAGCGGGCCGGGGGACAAGATGTACCCGGCGGTCTCAGGGGACACTATTGTCTGGCTTGACAACGCCACCTGGTCGGTTCAGGTCTATAACGCTACATCCGGGGAGAGTCTGACAATCCCGGGAGAAGGGATCTATGCGACGATGTTCATGCGGCAGGTGGATGTTTCAGGAGACCGCGTTGTCTGGACCGGCATGAGTGCCACGACGGGTGCACACGACATCTACCTTTATGATGCTACCACGGGCTCGGTAACTCCGCTCACGAGCGATCCAGCCCTCCAGATGTCGCCGTCGATATCAGACGGATTCGTCTGTTGGAACGAGATTGACACGACAACTGGAAAGGGGCAGATTCAATGGCAGAACGTCAATGCCGGAGACAGTGAGCTGGCTAAATTTGCCGCCGCGAATCTCGGCAGCCCGAGAACAGAGAATACAACATCCAACCAGCTCGACCCGACCGTCGGCGGAGATACCATTGCCTGGTTCGATGATGACGGCGACGCCAGCGGCCACCTTAACCTCAACTGGTTCGCCGGATCCGGCGGGGGTTGGGTCACCTTCGAATCGTCGTTCCCCCCGCTCAGTCCCCCTGCGGTCTCAAGTGACGGGAGACTGATCGTCTGGATCGCTGAGATGGATGGAACCCTCGTTCTGCGCATGGTGGACACCGTCATCGAGGAAGTGCAGGAGATCACGGGTGAGGAGGCCATGCCGGCCTATCCTGCCGTCGATGGGAACTATATCGTCTGGGCCGACTACCGGAATGGAAACGGCGATATCTACCTCTACGATATCCAGAGCGGGCAGGAGAGGCAGATCACATCCGACAGCGCCGAACAGGCGCTCCCGGATATCTCTGGTAACAGGATTGTCTGGATGGGCTACGATACCGGCCAGTGGGAGATCTATGAGATGGAGGTGACCGGTCTTCCGGCCCCACCCACGCCGGTCTCACCCACGCCGGTTCCACCCACTCCAGTCTCACCTACTCCGGTTCCACCCACGCCGGCCCCACCCGCTCCAGTCTCACCCACGCCGGTTCCACCCACTCCGGCCCCACCCGCTCCGGTCTCACCCGCTCCGGTCTCACCCACGCCGGTTCCACCCGCTCCAGTCTCACCCACGCCGGTCTCGCCCACTCCGGTTCCACCCACGCCGGCCCCACCCGCTCCAGTCTCACCCACGCCGGTCTCGCCCACTCCGGTTCCACCCACGCCGGTCTCACCCACGCCGGCCCCACCCGATGACCTTTCCATAACAGCCGATGACATAGCCAATCTTCAATGGCAGCAGGATCCGACCATGCCAGGGTGGTTAACAGCCCGGGATCCTGCACGCGGGTTGACATTCTTCAGGGATCCGGATATCCCTGACATCACAATGATCATGACGGACAGGGGCGAATGGTATGGCTACTCTCCGCTCACCGGCCTTATAAGTCTTCAAGGGCCTGGCCTGATCTGATGGCTCGAATCACTGTACATGTGGTTCCTGCAGCAGGATGGAGGAGAGTGAGAGGCGATGTTGCCGGGCAGAGGGCGGGATCCCGCCCGGCATAAAGCCTCATTTTTTGCGGTGGGGTTACATGAGCAGTCTTGATACTGGTTTTGTCCGCCCGGAGGGTCGGCCTTCAGGCCTCGCCGGCCCGCTCGACAAGCGCCTGCGCTGCCGCTGTAGCCTCCCTTAAGATCTCCTCCTCACCCGGCACCACTCGTTCATGCATCAGGATCCGGCCCTGGCAGAGGACGGTCATGACCGCACCGCCGTTGCAGGCGTAGACGGTGTTTGAGTCGGAGTTGTGGAGGGGGGTGTTGCAGGCCGCCCGGGCGTCGAGGAGGACGATATCGGCCGGCGCGCCCACGCTCAGGGTTCCGGGCCCGATACCGAGGGCCTCTGCGCCCGCGCTCGTCGCCATCGTGATCGCCTCGTGCGCGGGGAGAAGGGTCTGCGAGTTCCAGGCGAACTTCTGGAGGAGGGCAGCAAACTTCATCTCCTCCAGGAGGTCGAGGCTGTTATTCGAGGCGCACCCATCGGTCCCGAGGCAGACGTTCGCGCCGGAGGACTTCAGCCAGTGGTAGGGCATGGCCCGGTTGACGGCGAGTTTCATGTTGCTCGCCGGGTTATGGGAGGCGTGGGTGCCCCGCTCGCCGAGGAGCCGGCACTCGGCCTCATCGAGCCAGCAGCAGTGCGCCGCAACCGTCCGGGGCGTGAGGCACCCGCACTCATCGAGGTGGACCGCCGGGCGCCGGCCATACTCTGCGACGCAATCATCGACCTCCTTCCCGGTCTCTGAGAGGTGGATATGGATCCCGATCCCCTGTTCTCTCGCGAAGTCAGCGCACCAGCGGAGGCCTTCGGGGGAGACCGTGTAGATCGAGTGCGGACCGACGGCTGCCTGGATACGTGGGTTCCCCCGTGCTTTTATGTGGGCGGTGAGGGCCTCGGTCGCCCTGATCTCGGCCTCCCGCTTCTCTGCGTCCCCGAGGTCGATGAACCCGTAGGCGAGGGCTGCCCGGAGCCCCATCTCATCGACGGCATCCGCTGCACGCTCCATGTAGAAGTACATATCGTTGAACGCGACTGTGCCGCTCCGGATCATCTCAAGGCACGCGAGTTTTGTGCCGGCGTATACGTCGTCGCCGGTGAGGTGAGCCTCAAGCGGCCAGATCTTTTCGGAGAGCCATTCCTGGAGTGGCATATCATCGGCGTACCCCCGGAGAAGGGTCATCGCGGCGTGTGTGTGGGTGTTGACCATGCCGGGTATGGCGATCCGGTCCGAGCCATCGATGATGATATCGGCATCGATCGCCCGCCGGGCATCAGCCCCGATCCCGGCGATCACGCCCTCATCGTCGATGGCGATATCCACAACCGATCCCCCGATAGTGACCCCGGCGATCAACACCGATCCCCGGGCGGCAAATATATCGTTCATGCGAGTCGCTCCACAATCTTTGTGAGTATATCCCCGGTCCTCAGGCGGTTTGCCCTTGAGGTCTCAAGGATGTGTTCATAGGTCAGGGTCTCCTCCCCGAGACCGTTTGCGTAGTTGTCCACGGTGCATATGGCGGCAAACCGCATCCCGAGCTCAAGGGCGAGCGTCGCCTCGCTTGCGACCGTCATGCCGACGAGATCGGCAACCTGAGCAAGCGCCTTCACCTCGGCGACCGTCTCGATGCGCGGACCACGGGTCTGGACATAGACCCCACCCACCCGGGCCTCAGGCACCACCTCCCCGAGTGTGCGGATCAGGTCTGCGTCGAGCTCGGGCCTGATGTGGTCGATGGTGCATTCGTGGATGGAGGGGATATCCGTGATGCTGATGTAGTCGGTGGGGATCGTGATCGAGCCCGGCGGGATCCCGGGCTTCAGGGAGCCGGCTGAGCCGAACGCTACGATCGTATCCACCCCGAGGACGGCGAGCGCGGCGAGGCACGCCCGGTAGTTGATGCGGTGCGGGGGGAGGTTGTGCTGGTGGCGCATGAGGAGCGCGAATGCTCCCGTGTGGACCTCGGCCTTCCCGAACGGTGTCGTGATGGTTGTTTTTTCAAGCGGTGGCAGGTCAGCGAAGAGGAGGCTTGTACCCCCGATGATCCCGAGCACTAGCAGCACCTCATCCGGCGGTGCAGGTAGTCTGAAGCAGTATACGTTCGTCCGTGTGACATCCTGCTACAAGGTAGACGTCCAGCCAGAAAACCCCATCTGTCTGGCGGGCCATGGGGAGATGCTACCTGCACCCGGCAAGCCGACGATATCGAGGTCTCCCGCGCTGGCAGGCTCTTGAGCGGGAGCGCCGGGCATCATGGAGAGTTCATGGTATAACCGGCGCATTGGGAGATCTGCGATGCGCGGGAGCGGTCAGTCTCCCGGCATTTGAGCCACGCCGGCGAGGGATAGGGGAGCGACCGGCAGCAATCCTTTTTATGGGATCATGATCAACAGTATAGGGTAACAGGGGCCGATAGATCAGGGGGAGATTGCTTCCTTGGCATGGAAGAGGCCGCGGGTTCAAATCCCGCTCGGTCCATACTGTTTTT
>JAAYND010000238.1 GCA_012521035.1 Methanomicrobiales archaeon | reverse complement strand
TCGTAGGTCTTCTGCCGCTCGACGTTCTGCCGTTCGCGGAGTCCCTCGAGCGCCGCAACCTGATCGCGGAGCTCAAGCGCCCGTTCATACTCCTGCTCTTTAGCATAGACCGCCATCTCCTCCCGGAGCCTCCTGATGAGGCCGGCGATATCCCCTTTCAGGACCGCCTCGGCCCTCCGGACCCGCTCCTGGTAGTCTTCGACGCTGATCTCTCCCGTGCAGGGGGCGCTGCATGAACCGATATGCGCCCGGAGGCAGGACCGCCGGGGGAGAAGGCGGCATGACCGGAGACCGAACAGCCTCTTTAAGAGGCGGAGGAGGTCGTCGCGCTCCCGTGCCGAGACGAACGGCCCGTAGTAGCGCCCGTCCCCGTCCGGGCCCCGTGCGACGTGGATCCGGGGATAGACCTCATCGGTGATGTGGATGTAGGCGTAGGACTTTGAGTCTTTCAGGTCGATGTTGTACTTCGGCTGGTGCTTCTTGATGAGGGTGTTCTCAAGGATGAACGCCTCGACCTCGGTATCGGTGACGATGAAGTCGAGCTCCGCGATCAGATCAACGAGGATCCGGGTCTTTGCGTCGAGGTCGTGCCGGGAGAAGTAGCTCGAGACCCGTTTCCTGAGGTTCTTCGCCTTCCCGACGTATATGATGGTCCCGGCGTCGTCGGAGAAGAGGTAACACCCCGGCTCGGCCGGCAGGCTCCGCGGGTCGATCATGGCTCTTTGAGGATCTCCTTCAGGAAGATACCCGTGTGGCTCCCCGGAGTCGCTGCCACCTCCTCCGGCGTCCCTGCCGCAACGATCTCACCGCCGGCATCGCCGCCCTCCGGGCCGAGGTCGATGATGTAGTCGGCCGACTTGATGACGTCCAGGTTATGCTCTATCACGACCACCGTGTTCCCCCGGGCGACCAGGTCATCGAGGACCGCGATCAGGTTCTTCACATCGTGGAAGTGCAGCCCGGTCGTCGGTTCATCGAGGAGGTAGATCGTCTTTCCTGTCGCCCGCTTCGAGAGCTCCCGGGTGATCTTGATCCTCTGCGCCTCGCCGCCCGAGAGGGTGGTAGAACTCTGCCCGAGCTTGATGTAGCCAAGCCCCACCCGGGAGAGGGTCTCAAGCTTGTTCCGGATCGAGGGGACGTTCTCGAAGTGCTCGATCGCCTCCTCGACGCTCATATCGAGGACGTCGGCGATGGACTTCCCGCCGTACTTCACCTCAAGGGTCTCGCGGTTGTAGCGTGCGCCCTTGCACTCCTCGCACTCGACGTAGACATCGGGGAGGAAGTTCATCTCGATCTTGATGAGCCCATCGCCCTGGCAGGCCTCGCACCGCCCGCCTTTGAGGTTGAACGAGAACCGGCCGGGCTTATAGCCCCGGATCTTCGCCTCCTTCGTCTCGGCGAATATCTTCCGGATCTCATCAAAGACCTTGGTGTAGGTCGCCGGGTTTGAGCGCGGCGTCCTCCCGATCGGGCTCTGGTCGATGACGATCACCTTATCTATCTCGTCATCGAACGCGAGGCTCTCGTAGGCCCCCGGGGTCTCCCGTGAACCGTGGAGCCTCTGCATCAGCGCCCTGTAGAGCGTCTCGTATATGAGCGTGGACTTACCGGACCCCGAGACCCCGGTTATGACCGTCAGGAGACCGATAGGGATCTCCGCATTGACCCCCTTGAGGTTGTTCTCCCGGCAGCCCGAGAGCCTGATGAACCTCCCGGCCGGCCGGCGGGTGGCAGGGAGATCGATCCTGAGGTCGCCGGAGAGGTAGCGGCCCGTGAGCGATGCCGGATCCCCGGCGATCGCTGCCGGCGGCCCCTCGGCGACGATCCGGCCCCCGTGGAGGCCGGCCCCCGGCCCCATATCGATGACCCAGTCGGCGCTCCTGATGGTCTCTTCATCGTGCTCGACCACGACGAGGGTGTTCCCGAGGTCGCGGAGGTGTTGCAGGGTATCGAGGAGCTTCCTGTTGTCGCGCTGGTGCAGCCCGATGGATGGCTCATCGAGGACGTAGAGCACCCCCGTCAGGTTCGACCCGATCTGGGTTGCGAGCCGTATCCTCTGGGCCTCCCCGCCCGAGAGGGTGCCGGCGCTCCTTGAGAGCGTCAGGTAGCTGACGCCGACCTGCTCCAGGAACTCGAGCCGGGCGGCGATCTCCTTCAAGACCGTCCGCGCGATCGCCTGTTCGCTCTCGGTGAGGTCCAGGTTCCGGAAGAACGCGAGCGCTCCGGATATCGAGAGATCGGTGACGTCGGCTATGGACTTCCCGCCCACTTTCACGGCGAGCACCTTCTCTTTGAGCCTCCGCCCACCGCATTTCGGGCAGGGGAGGACCCGCATGAACCGCTCGAGGTCACGCCGGCGGTATTCGGACTGGGTCTGGTGGTAGAGCCGCTCAGCCTGGGGCACAAGCCCCTCCCACGCCCCGGTCCGTGACCAGGCATCCCCGTTCCTCGTCTCCATAGAGAACCGGAGCCGTTCGTTCGAACCGTACATGAGAGCGTTATACTGCCGTTCGGTGAGGTCTCTGATCGGGGTTAAGACCGAGAACCCGTATCGGTCGGCGACCGCCGAGAGGAAGTGCGCCCGGTATCCGTCGATGTAGTTTCGGTAGAGCGCGACGGCGCCCTCGGCTATGCACTTCTCCTTATCGGGGACGATGAGGTCAGGGTCAAACTCCATCCGGATCCCGAGGCCGTTGCACTCCTCGCAGGCCCCGAACGGGCTGTTGAACGAGAAGGTCCGGGGCTGGAGCTCCTCAAACGTCATGCCGCAGACCGGGCAGGCCATGAGGGCGGAGTAGGTCTCCTCGTTACCGTTCTCGTCGACGGCTATGACAAGTCCCTCCTCTGACTTTGCAAGGGCGTTCTCGATCGCCTCGACGAGTCGCGAGCGGTCGTCCGCGTCCAGGCGGTCGATAACGACCTCGATATCGTGCTTCTTGTAGCGTTCGAGGGTGATATCATCGTCGGTCCGGTGGATCTCGCCGTTGACCCGGACCCGGGTGTAGCCCTCCTGGTCGAGGTCTTTGAAGACCTGCTGGTAGGTTCCCTTCTTCTGCCGCACGACCGGGGCGAGGATGGTGACCGTCCCGGTCACGGTGGAGCCGATCCGATCGGCGATCTTCTCCGGCGACTGTGCCTCGATCGGTATGTTGTGCTCCGGGCAGAACGCTGTCCCGACCCGGGCGAAGAGGAGCCGCAGGTAGTCGTATATCTCGGTGACCGTGCCGACGGTGCTCCGGGGGTTCTTGGATGTTGTCTTCTGTTCGATGGATATGGCGGGCGAGAGCCCGTCGATGCTATCGACGTCCGGCTTTCTCATCAGCCCGAGGAACTGCCGGGCATACGCGGAGAGTGACTCGACGTAGCGCCGCTGTCCTTCGGCGTATATGGTGTCGAAGGCGAGCGTGGATTTGCCCGACCCCGATACCCCGGTGAGGACGATGAGCTGATCGCGCGGGAGCTCGACAGATATGTCTTTGAGGTTGTGCTCCCGGGCCCCCTTGATGGTGATGCTCTTCATTGTAGCGTGCAGATCTGTTGATCGTATGAGTTCATAGCCGTTGCGCGATATAGGAAGACATAAATATGATTATGGATCGGGGACTGAAACGCCGGCTATCCCGCGGTGCCGGCAAACCCGGGCACAGGCCCTGCACATCACCAAAACGCATGATACGCTCATGTCGTGCGAATGGATCCACCCCGGCGAATCGTCACCAAAGCGCATATCCGGAGAGACGGTACCAGTACTGTTGTGTTTGAGAATCGATACCATGAAAGTCCACTGGCGTGAGATCTCCTCAGCAAGCAACTCCTTCGCCGCGCTCTCCGCAGCGTGCGAGGTACACGGCTACCACCTTGAGGCGACGAAGGAGCCCCGCCCCGACGTCACCTGCTACAGCCTGAACTCCATATCGGAGCGGATATACCGGGACGAGATCGAAGGAGCGGACTGCATAACCATCGTCGGCGGCCCCCACGCCTCCGCCTGTTACCGGGAGGTTGCAGAGTACGCCGATTACGTCGTCGTCGGGGAGGGAGAGTACACCCTCCCGGCGCTTCTCTCCGCGATCGAGGAGGGGCGGGCGCCACCCCCGGGCGTCGCCACCGCCGCCGGTTACACGCCCGCACGCCACACCGTCCTCCTCGACGGCTACCCCCCGTTCTCAGACGTGAAGGGGTTCATCGAGATCAGCCGGGGATGCCCGTTTGGATGCGGTTACTGCCAGACGCCGCGCCTCTTCGGCCGGCACATGCGCCACCGCTCGATCGACGAGATCAGCCGGTA
>JAAYND010000237.1 GCA_012521035.1 Methanomicrobiales archaeon | reverse complement strand
TGGAGGGGTGCGAAAATCTGCCTCTCGTATTGAATTCATTGCGGTTTCACGCCAGATCCAGGATCCTTGAGGCGCTGAACTATCTCTACCCTGAGATCGATGACTTCAATGTTCAGATCGAGGGAGGATGGGTTCAACTCTACCTCGAAGAGGGGCGTTTCAACATCCCGGCAACCCGCCTCTCCGATGGCACGCTCCGGTACCTCTGCCTGATAACGATCCTCTGCCACCCCACCCCCCCACCGCTGGTCTGTATCGAGGAACCTGAGTTAGGGCTGCACCCCGATCTTCTGCCGTTCCTCGCGGATATGATGATAGCAGCGTCAAAGCGCTGCCAGTTGATCGTGACGACACACTCGGATGTGCTGGTTGATGCCCTGACAGAGACACCGGAGTCGGTTATTGTATGCGAAAAGATAGAGGGAAAAACCAGGATGCAGCGCCTGGATCGCGAGAAACTCACTCAGTGGCTGGATAAGTATCGTCTGGGCGAGCTCTGGCTCAAAGGTGAGATAGGGGGAACACACTCCCCTCCACAAACAGGGTGATCAGGATGTCAAAGCTTGTACTCATCGATACGGCGACCGGGACGCGGGTCCGGCACCGCATAAGGAGCATGAAGCAGGCCTTAAAACAGCAGGAGTGGTACGAGGAGATGCTCGGCCGGCGTGTGCGGATCGAGAAGGTGTTTGACCCGTAACCCCCCTAAAACTCCCCCGCCACGACCACAAAGAGACCGCCCCGGACCGCCGGCGGCTCTGCCCCCGTCCCGACTGCGATCCGCTCCTCCGGGTAGCCGAGATCCTCGCAGACGGCGACCTGTGTCTCAGGCGGGAGGGCGACCGTAAGCGCCCTGAGATCGAAGGCCGGGTCGGTGATGAGGAAGACCACCCGACCCCGCAGGATCTCCTCGCGGGCGTCGGCGATAGCCCGGGCGTGGTCCTTCCCGTGGGCCGTGACGACCGCGGCCCGCACGAGCGGTATCTTCAGGCGGGCGAAGGCGACCTGGAGAGAGGATATACCGGGGACCACGTCGCCCGGGAGGTAGCCGAGCCCTGCGAGCATCGGATCCCCTGTCGAGAGAGCGACCGCGTGTGCGGGAAGCGACCGGAGCGCCCCATAGTCCTCGATCTCGCGCACCTCACAGTCCGGCTGGATGTGTGACCGGGCGAGCGCTATGGCCCGGGGGGAGCCGTACACGAGCGTTGCTCCTCTTATGGCCGCAACCGCTTCTTCGGTCAGCATCCCCGGCCCGCAACCGACGCCCACGATCTTCACGGAGACTCCCCGATGACCTTTCCTGCGCGGTTGACGAGCACGACCCGGACGCGCGGGTAGCGCTCCAGAAACGCCGCGATCTCCCGGCGGGCCACCTCATCCCACCCCGGTGTCATCGAGAGTTCCTCGACCGTCGCACACCCGGTCCCGTCGAGCACCTCCGGGTTCATGAACTTCAGGATCAGGCCCGGGAGTCCACAGATCGTGGTATCCCCATCCACCACCCGGAGGGCCTCGGCGAGTTTGCTCACCACGAGGACCGCCTCACGCTCCGGGAAGAGGAGGCGGGAGTAGCGCAGACCGAGCCGGCCGGTCGTCAGCACGACACCATCGGGAGCGCGGGCGATCCGGTCGAGAACCCCCTCCATCAGGTGGTCGTCCCAGGGCTCCACGAGCCCGGTCGTCCCGAGGACCGATATGCCGGCCTGCACCCCGATCTTCGGGTTCAGTGTCTTCTGTGCAACCTCAGCGCCCCGGGGGATCGTCAGGATGACCGTTACACCGGGCAGGTCGGCCTCCGCCACACCCTCCTCGATCGACCGCTTTATGCACTCAAGCGCCGGTTCACTGATCGCCGGCGTCCCCTGGCGGTGGCGGGGGGTATCCCGGGCAAAACTCCCGATCCCCTCGCCGGGGACGAACTGGATCGACCCCGATATCGATGGTGCGGCGGTCGCGACGAACTCAAGCCCTGCGGTCACATCCTCCGGGTAGTCCCCCGGATCCTTCCAGCACGATGCTATACCACGATAAGCGTCGACCGGGATCCTGACAGCGATGCCGCAGGGAAGGGTGATCCCGACCCCCCTGACAGTCTCATCCTCCGAGAGCGAGAGGACAGCCGCCTTGCAGGCCGCTGCCGCCGTCGTCCCGGTCGTAAACCCCCGGCGGAGAACCTTCCCCGACGCCGTCAGGACAGCAAGACCGCGCCTGACGTCGGGGAGGAGTGCAGGCGACCGGCATGCTGCCACCCACCCGGCGGGATACTCAAAATCAGTAACCGGATCCTTCATAACCCGCACGCTCGGCAAGAATCGTTATGATCTCGTTTATCGCCGCAACCGCCACCGGCGTGCCGCCCCGGGTGCCGACGCATGACACCGACGGCACATCGAGGGCACGGAGTGCCTCCTTCGACTCCGCCGCGTTCACAAACCCGACCGGGATACCGATGAGGAGCGCCGGGCGGATCCCTTCCCGGATCATGTCGCAGACGACGAGGAGCGCCGAAGGGGCGTTTCCTATGACCACGATTGAGCCCTCGATCCGATCCCGCAGGGCAACAAACCCCGCGGATGTCCGGGTGATCCCGCGTTCGTGGGCTATATCCTCCCCGTAGTCGAGGGCGCAGAGGATCTCACTTGCATGTCCGCGCTTCAGTATGCCGGTCTGCACCATCCTGATATCGGTGATGATCGGTGCTCCCCCGCTGAGCGCATCAAGACCGGCCGCGACCGGATCGCCGGCGAACCGCATCAGGTCCGCCATGGCAAAATCGCCGACAGCTACCGAGCACCGCTGCCGGATCCGGTCCTCGGGGGTGGCGTCTCCCACACGTTCCCGGGCAAGGTTCCGGCTCGTGCTCGCTATAGCGTAGGCCTCAGGGGTGACCGCCGCAAGGTCAGTATACGTACTTCCGGTGGTATCCCCGGGGTGTGATGATACCTCTCTCATATCCCTCATCCCTCCAGATCCTTGTCTCTTCTCCACCGATAAAGACGATCGAGTGCATATCCACAAAGGTGAAGTGTTCCTCAAACCCGCCGAGCGTCGTGATAAGTCGCTCTTCCCCCTCACGATAGGCGTTCTTGACCACACCGACCGGTGTCCCGGCCGGGAGGTGGCGGCGGGCGATCCCGATCGCAACACCGAGGTTATGCGGTCTCCCCCGGCTCCGGGGGTTGTAGAGGACGACCGGCACCCGCATCTGAAATGCGAGGTCGAGCCTCCGCTCGATCTCCTCCCAGGGTGTCAGGAGGTCGGAGAGGCTCATCGTGATGTAGTCTCCGGAGAGCGGGGATCCCAGTCGCGCGGCCGCAGAGACCGCGGCGGTTACGCCGGGGACGACCTCGATCGGGACTGTCGCCCCCGATCGCTCCGCCACCTCAAGAACGATGCTCGCCATGCCGTACACCCCGGCATCACCGCCGCTCACCATGGCGACGACCCGATCTTCGGCGAGTTCAAGCGCCTTCTTCGCCCGGTCGACCTCCTGGCCCATGCTGCTCGTGATGACCTCTTTTTTAGCCAGCATGGGTGTAACCAGGTCCAGATAAAACTTGTTGCCGATGACGCATTCAGCCTCTCCGAGGGTTTTCAGGGCTCCGGGCGTCATCTGGAGCAGGCTTCCGGGACCGGTGCTGACGATATACAGTTTACCTTTATTATCGCGCGATTGCAACAGTAACACTTCCATAGGCCTGTTTGGCAAACACCAGATCTTTATGTTTCGAGACCGCCAGGGCCGCAGGTTCCGCGACACCGACGAGTCCGATCAGGGAAGCTCTTGAAGGTGTTTTGACCTCAAGAGCGTTAATCGTATCGTCGTCCAGGAAGACGAGGTTACCACCGAGGTCAGAGATGCCCTGGATGAGCCCCGCCTCCCCGCGCTTCTTCGCGGTCGTCGCGTAGACGAGGACCTCGTCCGGGAGTATGCCGGCCTCGCGGAGCGCCGCCTCGATCGCCACGGTCACATCCTCCGCTGATACGCCCTTCCGGCACCCGACGCCGACGGTGTAGACCCCCTTTCTCGCAAGGAAGGAGACTCCCGGACCTGCGACGACGATCCCGGGGCCCATGATGGCGTAGAGAGGTACATCGCCGTCCAGGATCGCGGCGTTCACCGCGCGGGTGGAGTCGCGGTTCACGATATCATATCCCCGACGGACAGCAAGCCCCTCCACCGACTCCCGGCCATATCTCTCGGTCGCGGTCGTGATCACAGGCTCAATGCCGAGCATGCCGAGCTCCCGGGCGAGGTCGTTCCCGCCGTGGTGCCCGCCGACGATCGGGATGGCGTAACGGAGGTCCGGGCTGACGACGACTACCGCCGGATCACGCCATTTGTCGACGAGGAGGGGGGCGATCCCCCGGACAGCTATCCCGGCCGAGATCAATGCGACGATCCGGCTGTATCCGGCGAACGCCTCCCGGAATGCATCCGGCCCATAAACCGCTACATCGGCGCCGAGCGCGTCGGCTATCTGGTGGGCGTCGGGGAGGAACCGCTCAAGTGCTATCACGACGGTCCCGGTCATGAGTAGAGGATCGACCTCCCGAACCCGGACGCCGCCCCCTCGACCACCTTCCCGATGATGATCAGCGCCGTCCGCTCGATCCCCGCCGCCCGGGCCGCCTCCGCTATATCGGATACCGTCCCCCGTATGATCTTCTGGTCGGGCCAGGAGGCGTGGTAGACGACTGCTGCCGGCGTATCGGGGGGACACTCCACCCGGGCGAGAATGTCCTCCAGGTGCTCGGTCCCGAGGAATATCACCATCGTCTGCCCGAGCCGGGAGAACTCGGGGATTAAGTCCTTCTCAAGCGTCGCCCCCGCTGGCCGGGTGATGATAAGACTCTCTGAGACATCCCGGAGGGTGTACTGGGTCTTGAGGGCTGCCGAGGCCGCAAAAAGCGACGAGACGCCGGGGACGATCTCGGCCTCGATCCCGCGCCGCTCAAGCTCGGCCATCTGCTCGACGATCGCACCGTAGAGAGCCGGATCGCCGGAGTGGAGTCGGACGACAACCTCCCCGGCCCTGACGTGCTCCTCGATGGCATCGATGATCTCATCGAGTTTCATCCCCTGGCTGTCGAGTTTCAGCCGCGCCCCCGACTCCTCCACAAGCGCCGGGTTCACGAGCGAGCCTGCGTATATGAGGACGTCAGCCCGCCGGAGGAGGTCCATCCCCCGGACCGTTATGAGGTCAGGCGCCCCCGGCCCTGCACCCACGATGTAGACTTTATGCATTCGACCGCCTCGCAAAGAGGATCGAGAAGTAATCGCTCTCTTCGGGGAGGTCGTCTCCCCGGTAGACCTTCTGTTCAGGCATGTACATCCGCTCCACAAGGACAAACTCAGAGTAGCCCTCCGCCCGCAGGTCAGCCGCGAGCGCTGCGGGCTTTCGGACCTTCATGATGATCCGTGACCCGAGGTCATTTCCGTCCGAGACAGAGAATCCCCCTGCCACCGGGACGTTTGCCACCGATGCAAACGCGGTGATCGAGCTGATACCGGGCTCGGTTGCGAACGTGACGTCCGGGTGGTGCTCGCGAACAGCCTCGCAGAGACGAGAGAATGTCGAGTAGAAGTTCGGATCCCCGATGATCCCGAAGACCACGAGCCCTTCCTCTGCCTTCGGGGCTATAACATCGGCGTTATTCCTGAGACACTCCCGGATGTAGTCCTCATCGCTTGTCATCGGAAAATTGAGTATGACGGCGTCCGGTCGGTAGGGCCGCACCAGCTCATATGCGAGGTTCCCCGGGACGAAGACCGCCACGGCCTCTTTGAGGAGCCTGACCGCCCGCAGGGTCAGGAGTTCCGGGTCGCCGGGCCCAAGGCCC
Organism: Methanomicrobiales archaeon; assembly: GCA_012521035.1. Lineage (GTDB taxonomy): Archaea > Halobacteriota > Methanomicrobia > Methanomicrobiales > Methanoculleaceae > Methanoculleus. Next base: position 64 of record JAAYND010000237.1, on the reverse strand, counting down.
ACCCCTACGAGCACCCGGCACCCCCGACGATGATATAGACAGGATTTAAGGGTTTGAACATCAT
>JAAYND010000022.1 GCA_012521035.1 Methanomicrobiales archaeon | reverse complement strand
GGTTATCACGCACCAGATCTGATCGATTAAAAATCGATATAAACAGAGTTGTCAAAGAATATACATAAACTTTCTGAAATTCGGCAGGCTTATATTCCAGAACTATGATTATTCGATAATTAATATAAATCAAAAAGATTCTCTTGTTAATCCGATGTCGCAAATACCTCCCCTAAATCCATTCTCGCGCATGAAAACAAACCGGAACTCTTAAATCTCAAAACGAGTGGTTTGATGAAAAACGGTGGCAAAACCCGTGGGATGGCGATGAGATCGAGTCGAAACTCTCCTGGTGCCGCCGATCTCTCATCTCGGTCCTGTAGTCGGGCGTGGAATCTGATGCGCGGTATGAGCGGTATTCTTTCCTGCATCCATCGTCTCCCCACTTCCCGTGCCGCATGTCCGCGCCTGATCACCAGAGCGAACCCGGATCACCTGCCCACGACGTAAGTGGCCCGCACTGCCCCCTTATGCGGGGTGATCCAGTGTACTTGAGACCCGACCCGATCAGGGGCGCGGGTCCAGATCCTCCTCCGGGAGATTCCCCGGGTCCGACTGCCCCTCTTCTCCTGCTGTATCCCCCGGGGTGGCAAGAGATTCTCTGATAGGTCCCATGCCCGGGTTTGCCAGATCCTGTATTCCGGGCAATGGATGAGCGTCAGGTGATACCAGACCTGTGGCGGCTCCTGCCATCTATCTGGGCTACATCACCGGGATCTGGCGATATTGCAGGGTTCCTGAGACCTCCCTCCCCCCGCCGCAGCGCCGGGAGAAAAAGAAACTTTATTCTGTCCGCATCGTGACATTGTAGCAAACGAGGTGTATTCTGTCCATGGAACTAAATGGCGTTACTATCGACGATACCTATGCAGAAGCGTTCCCGACCTGGGTGGCACGGCCCATCATCACCGCTGTCACTGAGGAATGGGCATACAAAGCAGCGGTTGAGGCCGTTGGATTTGCTACTTCTACTATAGGATGTCCGGCAGAGGCTGGAATCGACTGCTTCGTCTCCCCCGACGAGACCCCTGACGGGCGCCCGGGGTATGCGATCCTGATCTGTGCGAGCAAGAAGAAGCTTAAAGAGCAGGTCGTGGAGCGTCTCGCCGAGTGTATCCTCACCGCGCCGACGACGGCTGTCTTTGATGGCCTCGCCGATGTCGTCGCTGAGGTCCAGGAGAAACTCCCGGTCAAGCTCCACTTCTTCGGTGATGGATATGAGGAGAAGCGCGAGGTCGGCGGCAGGACGGTATGGGCCATCCCGATCATGGAGGGCGAGTATATCGGTGAGGAGGAGTTCGGCGCCATCAAGGGCGTTGCCGGCGGCAACTTCTTCATCATGGGTGAGAACCAGATGGCCGCTCTCGTCGCCGCGCAGGCGGCGGTCGATGCTATAAGCGGTGTCCCCGGAGTCATCACGCCTTTCCCCGGCGGCATCGTCGCGAGCGGTTCAAAGGTCGGGAGCAAGAAGTACAAGTTTATGGACGCAAGCACGAACGAGGCCTACTGCCCGACACTGAAAGACAGGGTTGAAGACAGCAAGGTGCCCGATGGCGTGAAAGCGATCTACGAGATCGTCATCGATGGTGTCGATGAGGATGCCGTCAAGACCGCGATGGCCGAGGGTATCAGGGCCGCGACCAAAGTGCCGGGCGTGAAGTTCATCAGCGCCGGGAACTTTGGAGGCAGCCTCGGACCGTTCAAATTTGAACTGAAGGACGTCCTGGCTGGCTATCTCTAAATCTCTTTTTTGGTCTTCTGCGCCCTTCGCCTATCGGCCAGATTTGTACCGGTCGAGGGGGTGATGGGGATAATATGGTGTCAAAGGCGTGGTCGCTCAGCTGTGACGAAGAACTCTGAACGCATTTTTCGAAGGGCGCCGATGGGTCAATACATGAGATGCTCTCACTAACATACCCATCCTGTCCTGGCGAGCAGGTAAAAAATCATGAGCTGGCCGGCAACCCCTCTCTCTACCTGCCCCGCTGGCCGGCAGCGCCCTTCTGCCGCTCCAATCGATCCTCTTAAATATCGTTATCACCGATAATCTTGTTAACGAGATTTTCGGTGACATCATGATTACGCTTACGCCTGATGAAGTAAGGGCCCGGTTCGGGTCGCTGTTCTCGATGAAATTCCTCGTTATGGTCGATCAAAAGTCCGGGCTTGCGGAGATCCGGGAGCATTGCCGGGCACGGGGGACCATAGAGTGGGATGCGGCAAACCGGGTGCGGGCCGGCGGTGCAATCCAGTCCTGCCATGTTGAGGGCACAACGATGACGATGCTCGCCCGACTGGGAGCATCCCCGGCGAGGTTCGGGGCAGCCGATAAGGAGATCGGCGGGCAGGCCCTTGAGGGCGTCGAGGTCAACGGCGATGAAGTGGTGACGACCTGGTCCGGCATCGCCGGGGCGGGTGTGGGCGTCGCCGCCTGCCTGCCCCAGGCACCGGGTGTGATCCGGGCGGAGTACCCCTCTGAAGAAGACCTCCAGATCGGTGGCGCCAGGGTCTGCCGTGTGCGGATCGTCTCCCCTCTCTATGAGAAGGTGACGATCGGGATCGACGATACCGATACCCGCGAAGAAGGCGCCACATGGGTTCTCGCCCTCAAGTGCGCCGAGGCCTGCACCATTGAAGGGGTGGAGTACCTGGATATGCGTCTTGTCCAGCTCAATCCGGCCGTGCCGAAGAAGACGACCAACTGCGTCGGGTCCGCCCTGAACTTCGCGGTCCGGCCGGGGAAGGTGGACGAACTCCTTGAGTACGTCCGTGACTTCGTCGAGTCTAACGCTGTCAGCAATGACTCCGGTATTGCTGTTTATCGCGGGGTCGCGTTTGCAGAAGAGTCCCCTTACGCAAAACGGGTCAAGACAGAGATTCTGACGATCGATGAGGCGGAAGCGGAGGCTGCACGGATGGGTGTAGCGTTCATCGACACAAACGCCCGGAAGGGTCGGATAGGAGCACTCGGGGCCGTTCTCTGGGGGAACAAGGGCGTCGAGGCGGCGGGTCTCTATGGAGAAACTCTCTGAGCCCTACACGATACAGTATCCGCAGATCGTGGCGGTGGCCGACGAGAGCGGTGAGCGAGTAGAACTCATAGAGTTCTTCGACTGCCTCGGCGGCGCTATGTGGGTGAAGCGCCACTACGCGCAGAGCCCGCTCGTCCACTCGATCCGGACAGTGGGCGCAACCAACCGCTACATACTCCAGGTCGGGGACGCCGACCTCGCGCTTGAGGGTTCTATTTTCCCAGCGGGGATCGCCGCTGTCGCCGTCGATGGGGGTGAGATCGCCATATCCTACCGGGGCCTCGGCGGTGGCGGTGTAGGCGCATCTATATGCCGTGCCTCGGCCCCCGGGGTCGCTCGCTACCAGTGCGACCCCGCCGGCGGTGGGCGACTCGCCGGCTCGACGATCTGGCTTCCCCATCGCGAGAGGGTCATCATCGGCATCGACGATACAGATACCCCGGAAGAGGGGGCGACCTGGACGCTGGCGCACAACATCGCCCGGGCTGTCGAGACCGAACACTCCCGCTACCTCTCCCACACCATCGTGCAACTCTATCCTGTCCCCTACCGGACAAAGAACTGTGTCTCAATCGCCTGTGAGTTCGCGACCTCTGATGCCGATGAGCTGATCCGGAGTTACCACGATTACCTGGAGGAGTACACCCTCTCAGATGAGACCGGTATGGCTGCCTGGCGAGGGTTTGATCCTTCACCCCTTGAGGAGTTTGGCAGGCGTGTGAAGCTGGGCGAGGTCTCGTTCAATGAACTCGCCGCCCTTGATGACCGCCTCTCGATCATCATGGACGGCCGGGGCGTGATCGGGGCCGTGGCGGCGATCCCGTTCTACACTCGGTTTGAGGAGGCACTGGCGCTATGGAGTGGATCCGGCTAAAAGCCCGGCTGCTTGAGGCGGGCTCCGTCCGCCTCTCCGGCGAGCCTGCGATCCAGTACATCTCCCGCTCAGCCGCCGGCCCCTCTGCGGGCTCGCCCGGTTCGCTCTTCTTCTCCATAGGTGCCCGGCGGGTCCGGGTCGATATCGATGATGCGAGCCCCATCGAGGTCGTCCACCGGGGCGGGGGGGAGGCGGATCTCATCATCGATGGTGAGCAGGTCTCCGGGCAGCTCGAACCCGCCGCGCTCCACTGCCCCCGCCAGGCCTACATCACGGTCAGCGGGGCGTGTATCTTCCACTGTCGTTACTGTTCAGTTCCCGGTCTTCCCGGTCGGCGAAAGACGATCGATGAGATCGTGGATATGGTAGAGGGTGTGGCTGACCGGATCGATGTCATATCGATCACGAGCGGTGTTGCGAGATCGGTCGAGGAGGAAGAGGCCTACGTCCTCAAGGTTCTGGAGGCACTCCAGCAGTTCTCCCTCCCCATCGGGGTCTCGATCTACCCGGTGCCCGGGACCCCGGCCCGGCTCCATGCTCTCGGTGTCGTCGAGGTGAAGTTCAACATCGAAGCGGCGACGCCGGTGCTCTTCTCAAGGGTGTGTCCCGGCCTCTCGTGGGAGGGGATATGGAATGCTCTCCGCGAGTCTGTGGCGCTCTTCGGGCGGGACCGGGTCTACTCAAACGTCATAATTGGTCTCGGAGAGACCGATGAAGAACTGGAGCGGGTCATCGAGGATCTTGCCAGCATCGGTATCATCGCTGTTCTTCGCCCCCTCACGCCGGCGGGATCTCTTGCCGATCGGTCCCGGCCATCCGCCGATCGCCTGCTCAGACTCTACAAGATCCACGAGCGGATCCTCAAAGAAGCCGGGCTTGACCCCGGCCGGGCGCTGACGATGTGTGCCGCCTGCACGGGCTGCGACCTCGTGCCCGGGAGGGACGCATGAAGGGAGTCGAAGCGCTGGCGCTCGCCCTCCGGCGGTCGGCGGACTGTTACTACGCTGTCCCCGGCTACCCGGTCTCTGAACTCGCCGCCGCAACCGGGGCTACATTCACCACGAACGAGAAGGTGGCGCTCGAATACGCCCTCGGCGACTCGATCTCCGGCCGCCGGGCAGCAGTCATCGTCAAGCACGTGGGCCTCAACGCCTGCGCCGACCCGCTGGTGCATGCAACCGTCCAGGGACTCCGCGCCGGCGTTGTCGTGGTTGTCGGTGATGATGTACGTCCGATCGCATCGGACGTCACAGCGGACTCCCGCTACTATGGGGAGGTTGCACAGGTTCCGGTGCTGGAGCCGGATGGCGAAACTATCGCGCCGGCGGTCGAGGCGGCGTTTGAGGCATCGGAGACCTTCTCCCGCGTGGCCATCGTCAGGGTCACCCCCGACCTCCTGGGCATGGATGTACCGGAGACTCGCGTGCCCCGGAGCGACCGGAGGGGGAGCCTCGCAGACCCTGGACTCACGATGGCCGGCCGGGCGCAGGCGAGCGATCAGGAAACCCGGGCGATGTTTGCCTGGTCGCGGTCCTCCCCCCTCAACCGGATATCCGGTGGCACGGTCGGGGCCGGTCCCGTGGAGGGGGTGTCATCCCGGGCGGTCACGGTCTACCCGCCGCCCGCCGATCCCGATCTCCTCGCGGATACCCGGGAGATCGGTCGCCCCTTCCTTGCCGAGCACCGGCACATCGCCCCTCCAGAGGTCGCCGGAGAGCCCGAGCGGTTCACATCACGGGGTTACTCCCGGACATTCTGCCGGGACTGCTCCTTCCACCCGGCCTTCGCCATCCTGCGCGAGAGGGGCATGCGAGTCGTCTGTGACGCCGGGTGCGCGATCCTCGCGATGAATCCCCCGTATTCTATAGGCATCGCATCCTATGGGCTCGGCTCATCAATTGCGGTGGCGGCGACCGGCACGGGGGTGGCACTAACCGGCGACTACGCGCTCATCCACTCCGGGCTGAACGCCCTCATCGATGTCTACGCCCGCCGCCTTCCGCTCCTCTGTATCGTCCTTGCGAACAACCGGATGGGCATGACCGGTGGTCACCCCGTCCCCGATATCCTTCGCTACATCACCTGGGCGGACCCTGTCGTCTGCGCTGCAGATGACGAGACCGCACTTCGCCGGGCCCTGATAATCCCCCGGGAGCCCTGCACGGTGGTGATCGAGGGTACCTGCCCTGAAGGTGCATACCATGAAACCCTGGAATATTGAGATCTGTGATGTAACATTGCGAGACGGGGAGCAGACTCCTGGCGTCTCGTTTACCCCTGATGAGAAGATGACGATCGCGCTTCTGCTCGATGAGATAGGAGTCGAGGTGATCGAGGCCGGATTTCCGGTCGTATCGCCGGCAGAGAAAGAATGTGTCGCTGCTATAGCGCGTAGCGGCCTTGATGCACGGATCTGCTGCCTTGCGCGCGCCCTAAAGCCTGATGTTGAAGCAGCCATCGACTGCGACGTGGATATCGTCAGCATCTTCATAGCGACCTCTGACCTTCACATCAAGCATAAGTATCGCAAACCCCGTGAAGAGGTGCTCAATGACGCCCTTGATATGGTGGAGCTTGCCTCCGATCACGGCGTCGAGGTGCGGTTCGCGGCTGAGGATGCCTCCCGGACTGACCCGGCGTTCCTCATCGAGATGTACAACCGGGGCGCCGAATGCGGTGCCGGCCTGCTCAGCTTTGCTGATACGGTCGGGTGCCTCACCCCGCTTGAAATGCACACGGTCGTCTCCCGGATCCTCGCAGAAGCTCCCCACCGGCTCTGCATCCACTGCCATGATGACCTCGGGTTTGCATCGGCAAACACCATCACGGCCGCCGCCGCCGGAGCGTATCAACTCCATACCACCGTCAACGGCATCGGCGAGCGTGCCGGAAATGCGGCGCTTGAACAGGTTCTCGTCGCTCTCCGGATGAAGGGCGGCATCGACCGCTATGACCTCTCAAAACTCCAGGAGATCTCAGGGCTGGTCGCCCGGCTCTCGGGGGTCTACCCGGACCAGGTCCGGCCAATCGTCGGCGAGAACGCCTTTGCTCATGAGAGCGGCATCCACATAGCCGCCATACTTGAAGATCCGCTGACTTACGAGTACATCCCCCCTGAACTTGTGGGTGGCGAACGGCGGTTCGTCCTCGGGAAGCATACCGGGAGGCGGGCGCTTGAACATATCGCAAGTGCTTACGGGTTTGAGCTCTCCGACGACGAGGTGCGGTGGGTGCTCGGGCAGATCAAGCAGATGAGTGAGGGGAAGTGCCGCGTCACACGGGAGGTGCTCTGCGGGTTTCTCCGGCAGGCAAAGGAAGGGATCTGCCAGTGAGCACGCTTTCAGAACAGATCCTCGGTGCGCCGGCGGGGGAGTACGTTGACCGGGAGGTCGATCTTGCGTTTGCCCATGACGGGACCGGTATCCTCGCCAGAGAAGCGCTCCGCGATATGGGTGTGGAGCGCCTCCCCCACCCCGAGAGGATACGCCTCATATTCGACCACATCGTCCCGGCGAACACCGGGACGACGGCGACACTCCAGGCTGAGCTCCGGGGGTATGCCCGATCAACCGGTATCGAGCTCACGGATGCCGGCGGCGGGATATGCCACCAGGTGATGAGCGAGGGCCCCGTCCGGCCCGGCATGGTCGTCGTCGGTGCAGACTCTCACTCATGCACCCTCGGTGCTTTCGGCGCGTTTGCCACAGGTGTCGGGGCGACCGATATGGCCGCGATCTGGGCGTCGGGCTCGACCTGGTTTCGCGTCCCGGAGACGATCGCCGTCCGGCTCAGTGGCACTCTCACGGGCGCTGCTGAACCAAAAGATGTCGCTCTCACCTACGTCTCAAGGCTCGGGATGGAGGGTGCGACCTACCGGGCGCTGGAGTTCGTGGGCAGTGGGGCGGCGGGGATCTCAATGGATGGGCGGCTAACGCTCTGTAACATGGCCGTCGAGACCGGGGCAAAGACCGGCATGTTCTACGCTGATTCAACAACCGTCCGCTACCTTGAGGAGTACGGGGTTTCGGTAGAACCCTGGATCCCGGAGGACTGCCGCTACGAGCGCGAGATCGATATCGACCTCTCGGGTATCGTGCCCCTCGTCGCTCTCCAGCACCGGGTGGACAATGTCCGGGAGGTTGAGGAGGTCGCAGGCACACACCTCGATCAGGTCTTTGTCGGAACCTGCACGAACGGCCGCTACGAAGATCTCGCCCGGTTTGCCGGCATTGTTCGGGGGAAGCGGGTGGCGGTCCGCACCCTGGTCGTCCCCGCCTCCCGGGCGGTGCTTGCCCGTGCGATCGCTACCGGCGTCCTCGCTGATATCGTCGATGCGGGTTGTATGGTGGCACCGCCCGGGTGCGGGCCGTGTCTTGGGGCGCACATGGGTGTGCTCGGGGAGGGTGAGGTCTGTCTCTCCACCGCCAACCGGAACTTCAAGAACCGGATGGGCGTGGGTGGCGAGATCTATATAGCATCAGCCTCTACCGCAGCGGCGAGCGCGCTTGCCGGCGAGATCGCTGTCCCGGAGGTGGCCTGATGCAGGGAGAAGGACCGGCGATCTGCCTCGGGGACGACGTAGACACCGACCAGATCATAGCGGGGCGGTACCTCCGGACGAAGGACCGTTCAGTCTGGGCTGCACACCTCCTCGAGGACCTGGATCCGACGCTTGCCGGGCGTGCCCGGGGCGCGGTCATCGTCGCCGGGAGAAACATGGGATGCGGATCGTCCCGGGAGCAGGCGGTCGTCGCCCTCCGGGAGGCCGGTGTAGTCGCGGTCGTCGCCCCGTCGTTTGCCCGGATATTCTTCCGTAACGCCATAAATGTCGGCTTGCCGGTGATCGAGGCCCCTGTCCTCCCCTGCACCGATGGTGTTCACGTCGCGTTCGATCTTGACGCGAGGTGGGTGGAGGTTGACGGTGAGCGCTACCCGGTCCGCCCGCTCTTAGAGAAGATGGTCGCCATACTCCGTGCCGGCGGGCTGGTTCCCTACTGGAGGTCAGGCCGATGATATTTCCCCCGCACTGCAAGTACGTCGGGATGGTGACCGGGACACCGTGCGGGGAGGACCGTGTCTACTTCCTCTCGCGCTACCTGATCCGGGAGACCGCCGATGGTCCTGAGGTGCTCGAGGTAGAAAGTGATCCTGAAGGCACCGGGCTGATGCGTCGCGTGCTCTCGACCAGGGTAATCGCCACGGCTGATGAGGTCTACCGGTATCCACATGCGGTGAACGTCCATGATCGGACAGTCATGCTGAAGGCGGCGCTTGAGTCGGGCCGCCGATGCACTCTATTCTCTGGCCACGGTGGCCAGGCCACGTTCGTTCTCGATCCTGACCCCCTGGCGTTTCTCCATATCCACGTCTATGACGTCACTCCGCCCCATCCCCACCTCTCGACAACGATCCAGGAGATTGAGAAGACCGCGTTCTTCGGTGATCTTGAGGTCATATTCGAGCACCACGTCCGGGACATCAGTGAGATCGAGGCCGACGTCTTCCCCTGTCACGTGACCGGCTTTGCCCGCACTCTCGATACCGATCAGCCCCGGCCGGGTGACCGGATCGCCGGGTGCCTGACAGGGAGGGAACTTGTGCGGGACTGTTACGGAGAGGAGATCAGCGTGGAGAGCATCTGCCCGCTCGATATGGTGAAGGAAGAGCCTTTCATCGCAAGATGCTGCCGGAGCGAGCGGGGAGGGCTTCGCCGCTGGAATGGTCGGTTTGGTGCTGTGGTCCACTGGGGTTCATCTCCACGGGAGATCGCAGAGGCGGTTGTGAGTGTCGCGACGGCATGGAGAGAGCGGGATGGTAAGGGTAGCAGTCGTTGAGGGTGACGGCATCGGGCATGAGGTCATACCGGTCGCCCGTGACATTCTTGCGGCCGTGCGCCCTGACCTTGAGTTCTTTGATATCGAGGTGGGCTACGGGCTCTGGGAGCGGACCGGGTGCGCCTGCAGGGAGGAAGAGCTGGCCGGACTGCGGTCAGCGGACGCCATCCTCTTTGGAGCCATCACGACGCCTCCTGACCCTGACTACAGGAGCGTCGTGCTCCAGATCCGGCACACTCTCGACCTCTACGCAAACGTCCGCCCGATACTGGGCGGGAATGCCGATATCGTCATCGTGCGGGAGAACACCGAGGGACTCTACTCCGGCATCGAGTGGACCGAACCGGATCGGGCCTGCACGGTCCGGGTCATCACCCGCCGGGGGAGCGAGCGTATTGCCCGGTACGCCTGCACCCTCGCGGCGTCCCGCCGCCGTCACCTCACCATCGGCAACAAGGCAAACGTCCTGAAATCGGACTGCCTCTTCGTCGATGTCTGCATGGCAGAGGCCGCAGGGGCCGGCCTCCCCTGCACAACCTGCTACATCGATGCGCTCTGCCTCGATGTCCTGATGCACCCCGATCGCTACGACGTTATCGTGACGACGAACATCTTTGGCGATATCCTCTCTGATGTAGCCGCCTACCTGACCGGCGGGCTCGGCCTTCTTCCGAGCGCGAATATCGGGGAGCGCCATGCCCTCTTTGAGCCGGTGCACGGGAGCGCTCCAGATATCGCGGGCCGGAACATCGCAAACCCCATCGCTGCGATCAGGAGCGCCGCGCTGTTGCTCGACCATATCGGTGACCCGGCATCCGCGGCGGTCGTTGAAGGGGCGATCCGCCGGGTGATGGATTCCGGCATCCTGACCCGCGATCTCGGTGGCACCGCCGGAACCCGGGAGTTCGGGACGGCGGTGCTCCG
>JAAYND010000236.1 GCA_012521035.1 Methanomicrobiales archaeon | reverse complement strand
CGATAGAGCAGAACCTCGATGAACTGGTCCCAGAACCGGCACCAGAGACCGTTGCGACCGCGATAAGGATCGGCGCCCCGGTGAACGCCGAGAAGGCGCTCGTCGCTATCCGCGCGACCGGCGGGACAGCGGCGGCCGTGACCGACGACGAGATCCTCCGTATGCAGCGCGACCTTGCGAGGATGGAGGGGATCGGTGTCGAACCCGCCTCAGCTGCCTCGGTCGCCGGGATACGGAAACTTGCCGAAGAGGGATTGATCGACAGGGACGAGCGGATCGTCTGTGTGGTGACCGGCCATCTCTTAAAGGATCCTGAGACAGTAGTACGACAATGCGACCCTCCAATCGAGATCGACGCAGACCTGCCCTCCTTGCTCTCTGCCTTGCGCTGATACTGATCTGCATCCCGGTGGCGGCTGAAGAAGCCACTTTCCGGGTGCTCCCGGGTGGCGCCGCCTACGAGGCATCCGTCCAGGTCACGGCGAGCGGGTATACATTCTGGAGCCCGGGATTCCTGGGCGAGCAGGTTCCGCTCAAGGTCGAGGATATTGAGGTGCTCGGCCCTGAAGGCCCGGTCGAGTACCGCGACCGGGGCAGGGGCGCCATCACCTTCCCGGAAGGAGACTACACCATCTCCTACCGCGCCCCCCTGCGGGATAACCACTTTGTCGTGGTCTTTGATACACCGTATACGGTATCCCTCACCCTTCCTCCGGGGCTTGACGTCAAAAACCCTCTCCTCGGCATGGTCAGTCGCGGTGCTGTCATCTCCCGGGAGCCTGATGAGCCCCTGGAGATCACCTGGGAACGGGCGAGCTCCGTCGAGGTCCGTTTCTACACACCGGAGCGCGAGCTCCTGCTCACGACGTTTGGCACCATCTGGGCGGCGATTGCCATCGTCCTCCTCCTCCCCTTCGCCGCCTCATGGAGGAGGAATCGTCGGTGATCGATATCATCGCGGCCTCGTTTCTGATCGGGATAACGGGGGCCGCGTCTCCCGGTCCCATGACCGCCGCTGTCCTCGGCCTTGGCTCGCGGCGCCCGGGGCCGTTCGTCGCCGGCCTGATCGCGGGCCACGGCATACCGGAGGCGGCCATGGTCGCGGCTATAGCTCTCGGCGTGCGCGACATCCCGTATATCGAGGTCGTCGCGCTCATCGGGTCGGGCGTCCTCATCACGCTCGGCGTAATGCAGTTCTTCGGTGCCGGCGATGCCGCCGCCGTGAGTGAAGAGAGGAGGGCGCCGGTCGCCTTAGGTGTGGCTTGCACGCTCGGGAACCCCTACTGGTGGGTCTGGTGGCTCACGTTCGGTGTCGGGTTCCTCGCGCTCCATCCATCGTTTGCCGCGTTCTATGTCGGGCATATTGGCGCTGATATCGCCTGGCTCGGTCTCCTCGGGATCATGGTCTCGCGGGGGGCAAACATACTCGGGCCGCATTACAAGCGGGTGGTGCAGGTGAGCGGGATTGCCATGGTGCTCTTCGGGCTCTACTTCGTCGTGACGATTCTACTGGCCTGAGAGTGGGAAGGCCGGGTGCCGGCACCTCCTATGATGTCTACTGGAGCGGGATCCCGGTTCCTGGAGATACGATCTCCTGCGCCCGGAAGACGAATCTGGATTCCTGGAGGGTGATACACTGCGGGAGAGGCCCATGGCAGGCTCCTGACCGGTTGAGAGTATTTGTCACCTGGAAGATGGCGTTGCTGCCGGAGAAGCAGCGGCGGGCAGTGAAGAGATCGGGATGCATGGTACTATTTGGTTAACCTCCCCTCAGCCGCGAGTAAAAGGTGTTTTTGAAATGATCGTACCAGGTGACACTATTATGTAGATTAGTAACAATAGTTAAACTTTATGATCGCTGGACGTCGTGAAATGTCATTTTGGGTGGCAACGGCCGCACCAACCGCTGGATGTGGTGTCCACCGAAAACCCCCGGTGCAGACAAAAAAAGGAGGCGGTAGAAATCCCACCCTGCCGGGATAGGTTTATTCTGCCGGCTTTCTCAGTTTGATGTCGATCCCGAACTTTTCCGCGTTTGCATCTGCGATCGCCTGGATCTTTGCGATCTCAGCATCCTGCCGGGCAGGCCTGAAGAGGTGGCGGAAACGCTTCTGTTTCTCGAGGTACTCCTCGACCGGCACTCGCCTCACCTTCTTTGCCTTCTCCACAACACCGTTGACTATCTCGTAGTTCACCCAGAGGCCTGTGTTGATGGCGAGTTTGGATATGGCGATCGTGTCCCTGGACTCAAAGCCCCATCCCGTGCAACAGGGAGTGTGGACCTGGATGTAGCAGGGGCCGGGGGTGTTGATCGCCCGCTCGACCTTCTTCACGAAGTCGTTTGGATAGGCGATCGAGGCGGTCGCGACGTACGGTGCGCCGTGAGCAGCGAGGATCGCGGGCATATCCTTCTTCGGGAGCGGGTTACCGCCGGGGGCGCACGTCCCGGTCGGGCTCGTGGTGGTGCTTGCGCCATACGGCGTGGCACCCGATCGCTGGATCCCGGTGTTCATGTAGGCCTCATTGTCGTAGCAGATGTAGGTGATATCGTGGCCGCGCTCGAAAGCGCCGCTGATACAGAGTACCCCGATATCAAACGTGGCGCCGTCACCGCAGATACAGACGATCTTCTCGCTCCGCCCCTGCTTCTTCAGCGATGCCTCGATGCCCGATGCAACCGCCGCAGCGTTCTCAAAGAGCGAGTGGATCCAGGGGACCTCCCACGCGGTCTCGGGGTAGGGCGTTGAGAAGACCTCCATACACCCCGTCGATGCGACGACGATGACGTTCTTCCCGGTCGCTTTCAGGAGGAGGCGAGCCGCAAGCGCCGGTCCGCACCCGCCGCACGCCCGGTGTCCTGCCGAGAAGAGCTCGACGTCCTGCTTTTCTTCAGCCATTCAGAGCACCTCCGTCCGTAATCCATAAAACATATCTCCTTCTCCCTTCTCAGCGAGGTCGACGACCGCGGCGATGTCGCGTTTGCGCACATCCCGGCCACCGAGAGCGATGATGTAGTCGTAGACGGATATACCGGTTCCATAGAGCGCTGATTTCACCTCGGTGCCGACCGCTCCACCGTTTCCAAGCGATATGTTCTTGTCGAGCACCGCGACCGTCGAGACGCCCTTGAGAGCCTCAACGATCTCAGGGCCCGGGAACGGCCTGTAGGTCCGTATCTTCAGGAGCCCCACCTTCTTGCCGGCGTCGCGCATCTCGTCGACGGCATCCTTCACCGTGCCGCATATAGAGCCCATGGCGATGAGCGCGACGTCGGCATCATCGAGCCGGTATCCCTCTACGAGGCCCGAGTAGTCTCTCCCGAACTGCTCGCCGAACTCGCGCCCGGCCTTGATGAAGGCATCTCTGGCGCGGTACATCGCACGGTCGATCTCGTAGCGGAACTCCATGTAGTAATCGGGAGTCGCATACATTCCCATGCTCAGCGGCTTTGCAGCATCCAGCCGGTGGTAGGGTGTGAAGGCGGGCAGGTAGGCATCCACCTCCTCCTGCGAGGGAAGGTCCACCGGTTCGTAGGTGTGAGTGAGGATGAACCCGTCGAAGCAGACGAACGCCGGCAGGAGGATGTCATGGTCCTCGCAGACCTTGTAGGCGATCATGTGGAGATCGGCGATCTCCTGGTTATCCTCCGCGTAGAACTGCAACCACCCGGAGTCTCGCAGGGCTATCGTGTCCTGCTGGTCGTTCCAGATCGAGAGCGGCGCGCCGAGAGAGCGGTTTGCGATCGTCATAACGATCGGCAGGCGCATCCCCGCTGCGTTGAAACAGACCTCAGCCATAAGGATGAGACCCTGGGAGGTCGTCGCTGAGTAGACCCGGGAGCCTGCCGCGCTCGCGCCGAGGCAGGCGGAGAGGGCGGAGAACTCGCTCTCGACCGTTATGTACTCGGCATCGAGTTCACAGCTCGCCACCATCTGGGCGAGATCCTCGACGATATGGGTCTGCGGCGTGATCGGGTAGGCAGAGACCACCTGCGGACGGCAGCGTTTCACGATCTCGGCCACCGCGTGTGACCCTTCCATTATCTCCATCATTATTTCTCCTCCTTCTCCATCCGGATCGATTTCTTCGGGCAGACCTCTTCACACAGACCGCATCCCTTGCAGTAGTCGAGATCGGGTTCAAACATCCCTTCCTCGTTCTCGTGGACGCAACCCTCGGGGCACACCAGGGCGCACATGCCACACCGGTTACACGTCTCAGGGTCAAAGACCGGCCTGAAGACCCGCCACGATCCCGTCTTATTGTCACGCGCCTTCCCCGGCGGTGCGGCACAACCGACTCCGAGCGCCATTATGCGGCACCCCCGATCAGGTTATACGCGCGCTTTGCTGCGTTGACGTTTTTATCGGCCATGCTCCCCGAGAACCGGTTCCGTAGCGCGTGCTCCAGGGATTCGAGTTTGATCTCGCCTGTAGCTGCGGCAAAAGCGCCCATCAGGGTTGTATTGGTGATGGGCACGCCCAGTTCCTCGAGCGCGATGGTGGTCGCATCGACGATATAGACCTTCACACCCTCGGGGACGTTGGAGTCAAAGTCCGCCTTCTCGGTGTTGACGATGGCGATGCCACCCGCCTTCATGCCCTTGAAGACATCGACATCACCGACCAGGGTCGAGTCCTGCACGATGATGTAGTCCGGTTCGTAGATCTGGCTTCGCAAGCGGATCTTCTCGTCGCTGAAGCGGACGAACGCCTGCACCGGGGCGCCCCGCCGTTCCACGCCGAAGGCAGGGAACGCCTGGGCATACACGCCCCCCTCAAATGCTGCGAAAGCAATGAGCTCGGCGGCGGTCACGGAGCCCTGACCACCCCTCCCATGAATTCGTAACTCTCTCAAACAAAAACCCCGTTTTAATCTTAATGATTAATAATATAAATACACCGGCACTTTGTCCGTGCAGCGGCAGACCGGCCCATCCACCACCTGTGGTTCCATATCGCCGGCCGAAAAATGGTATAAATTGAGATTCCTATCCGATCTTCACTGAACATTCGCCAGGCGATCCTGGAGTTCTTCGATGGTGCAATGTCGCAATTCCATCAGGGCGGATATGATCGCGTCAGAAAAGACCAGTGCTGCGGTCTCAAAGAGCGTCCCGAGGGGGGCGAAGGACTGGGAGACCGACCGGTACTGTCCCGTGAGCTGGCGGATCTCAAAATCACTCGGTATATCTGTGCTCGTGAGGTGATACGTCCCTATCTCGATGATACAGTCTGCCATCTGCCCGATGGGTGAGTCTGGCGTCGATGTGATGAGGCAGATCGCCCCACCGATATCCCGTGCGGTCTCACAGGCGTCCACGACAGATCTGGTCTCTCCTGAGCCCGAAAACGCAATGAATACATCTTCCGGCCCGAACGCGGGTGTGATGGTCTCGCCGATGACGTAGCTCTCAAACCCGAGGTGCATCAGGCGCTGGGCAAATGCCCGTGCGACCAGACCCGAGCGCCCTGCGCCGGCCACGTAGATCCGGCGTGCAGCCAGGATCCTGTCCAGGAGTCGGGCAGCGTCCTCCTGATCGATGGCCCGTGCCACGTCCTCGATGCTCGATG
>JAAYND010000235.1 GCA_012521035.1 Methanomicrobiales archaeon | reverse complement strand
CCGCTCAGAGGAGAAGGGGTGTCACAGGCAAAAGGAGGAGGAGATCGGGTCGGCATATAAAGTGCTACGGAGAGTCACAAATGTGGCGAAGATGACCGGTTTTCAAACTTAAGCTGAGCCTGATGGATTGATACCCGCAATTAGATAATTGCACCGGAGCGCTCCTTCTCACAGCCCGCAGATCCTGGTTCTCCCACATTTGCGCTACCTGCAAAATGCGGGGGTGGGGCCTGTCAATGAAGAAAATATCCGGCTTTCTTCCATGACCTGGAGGTGTACACCGGGGGCCGCCCTGCCAGGGTGTGGCGACCCCGGGCACCGCCGGGGAGCGGTCACGCCGGGTTGTGAACATACAGGATGCTATCGTGGATGAAGAAGTAGATCTTCTCATCGTCATCGTAGATGACACGCTGGTTCATATCAACGGCCGCGCTGATGATATCCTCAAGAGACCCGAGTTCAATCCTGTGCGCCCCGATGCTGTGGTCAAACCTGCCCCGACTCATCCAGTCGCGGTACCGAGCGTGCGTCGCCTCCCGCTCCATCTCCTGAAGCATATCTGCGGAGGTCTTAGCACTCCTGGACCGTGCGAGTATGGCCCAGACGAGCAGGCCCACTGATGCGATCAGGAAGACTATCGCGGCATACTGCTGGTGAGCGGGGGGATAGATCGCGGTCATCTGTATATCGCGTGCGAGGACTGCTTCATTGGTATCAAGTTTATCCGAGATGCTGTAGTGGCCCTGTCCGAGGGTGATCGGCATCAGGTACTTCCGGACTTCGTCGACCGGTCTACCATCAACCGTTCCGGTAAACATGGTCGTGGTGACGATATCGATCACAGGATCCCCCCGCTGGAAACCCAGACCCTCCCGGATCCTGTTCAGCTGGTTCTGCATATCCCTGACGTTCAGGGTAAACGAGTTCTGAAGCGCACCCGATTGCAATGGGCCAGCATGCTCGGCGATCGGTAGCTCCTTGCTCCAGTAGGTTGTCCCGGAATCCCTCATCGAGAGAACCGCCGATGTATGAGAGACAACGTCAAGATTCACATCCTTTCCTTCGGCAAAGAGGGTGAATGTCGTCTGCACCTCAGGGGCTGCCGCAAAGAAGTAAACCGGATTCTCGGTCAACGTCGTGCCGACCGGCCAGAGCGGGTTTTCCTCGGAGACGATCGCCCGGTACTCATACCGGCTATCGACGGTGTACCAGGGAGTCTCGACGGTTACATCCCTGTACTCCGGCATATAGAAGCTCGAGTACACAAAAAACCCCGATAGGGCGAGACAGAGGATGGCAAACGGCAATACCAGCGTAAATTTCTCGGAAGTCAGTGATTGAAGTCTCTTAATTTTCAAGTACACGCTCAACAAGCCTCCTTTTACGGCGTGATTTTATGAATTTCCTCTCCGTCCAGAGCGGATAGAGAAGAAGCGTCAGAAGGATTCCCGGTAGGATAGCAAGAGAGAGGACCGGCAGATAAGGACTCAGCATGGCGAGTCCCACAAACCAGAATACCGGGATGATATACGGGGCCCGGGCTACGGTGAAGTCCGATCCTGCCCTGGATACCGGGACCGAGACCGTTTCACCGGGCTGAACAACCCCAAAGGCAGGAGTACCTCCCACGCCACCCGTGCCGGCCATATAGATCTCTGGAACAAGACCCCTGCCTTCGATCGCCAGGTGCTGATCCCCAAGATCGGGGATGCCGGCCTGCATGCCGGTTATGGAAGGCAGGGTGAGCAGGAGGAAGGCACCAAGGGTGGTTACGAAGAGGAGAGCCAGGCGAGTGCGGCGGATCGCAAAAACCTTTCCTCTCGGCACCGGGCATTCCCGGACCGGCCGGCGGGGCGTGCGGGCCTCCCGTATGATCGTCCTCATCTCAAGGATGGCCAGGGCCAGGGAGGGAAGGATTACCATCAGGAGGATGATCTGCCTCTTCATCTCTGATGCAAACCCGATGAGCGGGATGAGGAATGCCGGCCTCCCGATGATCTCCTCTTTTGTGACTGAGAACTGGTCGGGAGCGTTATTTGCGTCTCCCTTTGTTGAGTAATGGCCGGTCTCCGGGTCGATATCGATCACCCGGTGGGTGATGACCATGCAGTCGTCCAGATCAGGATGCTGAAAGACGATGACATCCCCGACCCTGACGGTGTCAGGCTCTGTGGGGACGACGACGATGACGTCGCCCGGAAGCATGAGCGGTGTCATGCTCCCGCTCAGGACGATCATGATCATGGCGCCATGCCAGATGAAGAGAAGGACTGCTGCGAGGATCGCAAGCCCGATAGCGACTGCGATCTTCCCCCGGATTTGGCCGACCCGGATCATACCTCCAGGCTGACCTCCTTCCCGCTCCCGTCGTCAAGGATTACCGTGCACACGATCTGTTTTCCTTCCATATTCGAGTCAAACGAGAGCCGGATGTTCTGTGCGGAGTCGTCCTGTGTCGCCGGCCCGAGCGATGCCTGTCCCTCAAGAACCTGGCCGGACTCTGCTTCTCCGGACCAGAAGACTGTAGACCCGCCGTGGCCGTGGCCATTCGACCCGGCATGCGGGGGTCTTCCACCCCATCCGTGGGTGAACGCCACCTCGTGGATCATCTCGCCATTGCCGGGACTCCAGGAGATCCTGATGCCCGCGATCGTGAGCGGATCCTGGCCGGTGTTCGTTATGGTGATACCGGTGAGCGTGGTCTTTGCATGCCTGAGATGAGGCTTACATGCGGTTATCTCCAGGTCGCCGGCGCAGTCGCTCCACGAACCGGTGGTGATGGTGATCCCCTCGATAGCCTTTGTATCGGTGAACCACGCCCCGGCCGGGGTGATGTCGGCGAGCAGGAGTACGCCGGCACAACCGATAATTACCAGAAGTACGTATACCCTGTTCATCGCTCACAGCTCCAGAGGTGCCCGTGGGCGAAGCGGAACGAACGGAAAGTGTTGCAGTGCCCGCGGCCCTGATGCACATCCCCGCCCGAACCCCGGATCACTTCATCATCCCTGAAGAGCGTTGTCCGGAGTCTCTCGGGCAGGGCGTCATTCCATCGCGGTCTGGAGGCGATGGTGCCGTCATCGACAGCATGCGCCGGCACCGGAGGACTGGTGAGAGGCTCCGTGCCGGCGACTGCGATATGTTTCCAGTGAGAGGCGAACGAGGAAGGGGGAAGCGTGGCGACGGCTGTAGTGGCTGCGCATTCATCCCTTCTCACTCGCTTCCTGTTCATGTTTGGTGGTTGTAGAGATTTTTCAGGGGTTACTCAGGAGGTCTGTGACCAACCGAGGTTCTTGGGTTGTGTCGCGTCAAAGATTGCCTTGAACGTTGCTGACTTGTCCATATAACTATTCCCTGCGTCTTCATCCAGTCTTACCTCAACCTTGTAGTACTGGATAGAACCGGGGTTCAACTGACCTCCACCGCCTCCAAAATTATCCGAGTTCAGGAGAGTGTCGTCAGCGACTTTAAGGTCATTCCAGGTGTACACCTTGGGACGATCTCCGAAGGGACTGTCCGTAACTTGCCCAATCTTGAAATGGAGTTTACTATTCAGTGGGAGGTCTCCATCAGTTTTAACAAAGTAACCTCTCCACTTCAAGGGAGTAGTTCCAGTATTTTCGAGGCGAATAATGCCTGCAGGAGTCCAAGTATTCGTACTGGGAACCAGGTTTTCAACTTCCAACACAGTCTCTTCTGCACTACCTACGGATTCCACGATCTTAACATTCAGTTCAAGATTTCCAGTCTGGATAACGTTCTCTTCCTTAATCGAATGGTCCGTAAACCAAGCAAACGTTCCAAGTCCCATCCCGCCGAGGGCAAGCCCCACGATCAGGATGCTGACGATATATCCTTTCATGTTTCGTCTACCTCAACTATACTCTGCGGGACCTCGTCCTCGGGCTTACCCTGCTTGAGGGCGAGCCCAATTCCGACCCCGCACTCCCCCCCTGACACTATCTAGTATTTAAAGGTATCTCCCGAATGTTTTATCGCACACAACGAATGGAAATATCATTTCACAAAACGATCCACACATATATCTGAAGCCACGGCTAAGCGGATATGCTTTAACCTATATGTTATTTGCCCTTTCATGCTCATGGAATTTGAAATATTTCAGAGATTACACCGTTCCTCCGGCAGAATTACCAAATAGTTCGGTAACGCCGGCGACCGGTTCTGGACGATTTTTGAGGTCAGAAGAGGTGTTTGGAAACCTTTTTATATCATTTTAGGCAGCGGGTGCGGCACCCCTTTTCCCCCGGCGTCGATCTCCCTGAGGGCAAGAAGGGGGATCTCTTATATAGTGGTTTGAGAATGTACAAATATTGAGGCAATTGACCCAATTACTCTTTATACCAGCCATATTTATCAAAAGTCGGGAGGACAGGGTTGCCCCCGGAGTAACCCGGGCAGGAGATCGTCCCATCGCGGTCAGGATGCAATGGCGCCATCGTCGATGGCATATGCCGGCACCGGAGACCCGGTGAAGGGCTCCGGGCCGGCGGCTGTGGTTCGTTCCAGTGAGATGCGAAGGGGGAGGGAATGGGCGTAGCGATGGCTGAGGTGGCTGCACATTCATCCCTTCCCCTCACTTCTTTTTCATGGATGGTGGTATTGTAGAGATTCTCTCAGGGATTACTCAGCTGGAGATGCAGCCTCCCATCCAGGCACTTTTTCAGCCTGCGCCTCTTCGAAGATTGCACCAAACTGAGTGAATACCCTCTCGCGTTTCATCTACCTCGACTATATTCTGCGAGGCCTCGTCCTCGAGCATACCCCGCTGGAGGGCGAGCCCAATTCCGACCCCGCAACCTCCCCCTGAGACCAACTACTATTTAAATATATCTTCCAGGCGTTTTATCACCTGCAACGATTGGAAATACTAGTTCACAAAACGATCCTCACATATACCTGAAGCGGTGACTAAGCAAGCGCACCCTCACCTATATGTTGTTTACCTATTCATGAGCGTGAATTACAGAGCGTTTCAAGGATTATGCCATTTGTCTGGCTAAACTCCCTGAAAGGTAAACGGCAACAGGAGGCAGTTTTGCGTAAATCCGGAGGTCGGGAGAACCATCTGAAAATCTTTTTATATCAGCAGGTGTCGGGGGTGCGGCACCTCTTTTCTCCCGGTATCGAGCTCTCAGGCATCCTGGAGGGGGTCTCTTTATATAACGACTGGCAAACGTACAAACGTAGAGGCGGTTACCCCGATCCCCCAAAACTGTTAGCCGTATTACCAGAAAATAGGGGGACCGGGGAGGAATGTAACACCACCGAACCGGAGCGAAGCCACTCTCACACGCCCGGGCGCTGCCAGCCTCTCAGGAAACAGATCTGCAAGCCCTCCCCATACGCCAGATCCGGGATGGCTGCCCACCCTACAACCCCTCCCCTTCCTCCTCCACCAGGTTCTGCGGTCTCTTCCGGGCCTCCTTCTCGATATCGATATCAGGAACCCTCGCCGCCTCCTCCGCAGCCTGGAGCTCCTCCTTGCTCGGTATATCCCCGAGGATATCCTCAGAAGGCACATCCACACCCTCGGGGACCTCCGGCGCCTCGACCGTGGCCCCGAGGTACTCGGCGGCCTGTTTGGCGATGGTCGAGAGTTCGAACGGGAATATGATCTTTGTCGCCTGCCCCTCCGCCATCTGCTTCAGGGCATCGAGCGAGAGCACCGTGATCGCACGGCGGTCCAGCGGCCGGGCACCTACCGACAGGATGCGCAGCCCCTGCGCCTCGCCCTGTGCCTGCAGGATCCTGGATGTCCGATCTCCCTCGGCCCGGAGGATCTTGCTCTGCCGCTCACCCTCGGCCTCAAGGATGATACTCTGCCGCATCCCCTCCGCCCTGAGGATCGCGGACCGCTTTTCGCCGTCCGCCCGGAGGATTGCAGCCCGCCGTTCCCGCTCCGCCGCTGTCTGCTCGGTCATCGCCTGTTTGACCGGCCCGACCGGATCGACCTCCTTGATCTCCACCCGCTCAACCTTCACGCCCCAGGCATCGGTCTCCCGGTCCAGTGTGTCGCGGAGGCGGGCGTTGATGATATCCCGGTTGTAGAGGATCTCGTCGAGTTCCATGTCGCCGATGATCCCGCGCAGGCTCGTCTGGGCGAGCGCCACCGTCGCCGCCCGGTAGTTCATCACCTCGAAGTATGCCTTCTCAGGGTCGATCACCCGGACATAGACGATCGCATCCACGTTCGTCGGGGAGTTGTCCTTCGTGATCACCTCCTGCCTCGGGACATCCATCACATCGGTCCGCAGATCGAGTTTAACAACCCTCGTTATCAGCGGGATTACCCACCGGAACCCGGGGTTCATCCTCCCGATATACTGCCCCAGGCGGATCTGGAGCCCCTGTTCGTATGGCTGCACGATCACAACGCCACTTGCGAATATGATGACGATAACGAGGACCAGAAAGATCGTAATCAGTCCGGTCCACGGGATAGAGCTTAAAACCATCTCACTCGATCTCCTTCACAACAATGTGCACCCCTTCAGAATGAGTCACAATAACCCTTTTCCCGGCGGGGATGCTGCCTGACTCGGTCCGCGCGCTCCACTCCATGCTCCCGATCTGCACCTTCCCCGATATCGTGCCGACTGTAACCTCCCTCGTCACCACGCCTTCAAGCCCGAGGAGCGAGTCCCGAGAGAGGGTCGTAGGAGGCTTTTTTCCGGGTGTGAGGCGCCCATAGGCCCAGACCGTGATCGAGGCGGCAACCAGGGCCGCTACAACCCCGGCGAGGAGACCCCAGGTCGAACTGAGGATATCGACGCCGAGGAGGAGGAGAACTCCGAGGATAACCAGAACTGTGGCAGGGACGGCGATGAAGAACCCGGGCTGGTAAGCCTCGATCAGGAGTAGCACCGCCCCGAGCATGATCAACACCCAGCCGAGAGCGATCCCCTCTACAAGCATAGAGAGAGATAGGTCCGGCAGAATAAAAGGGTATGGAGAGAGTTCCTCTCAGGTGCGGGCGAAGATCACCGGCGCGCCGTAGGATACCCAGGCGGCAACGACGGCGGCCCTGAGGTACTGGAGAGGATACACTACAAGACCCGGCTCTACCGGGATGGCAAGCCCTATCACGAACCAGATGACCCATGCCACCGCAAGGCCGGGTATAAAGCAGAGCATGCGATCCGCCCATCCTCCGGCAGCACAGACACCCATCCGCCGGGGCCACGCCACCGCAGCCCCCGCTGCAAATCCGAAGAAGAACCCGGCCGCCGTCATGGCATCCCCGAGGCCAAGCGGATCGATGGGCTGGCCCCCCTGCTGGATCGCCGCCTCAGCCCAGGCAGCGGGAACCTGCCAGTCCCCGATCACCGCAAGCGCGGCAAACGATGCGAGAGCCAGGACGATAGATCCGGCAAACGCGAGCAGGATCTGCCAGGAGAGGGGGAAAGCGATGACGCGGCGACCCACCGCCCCCTCAAGGGTGAGAAACCCGATGAGGATGAAGAGGCCAAACCCGAATCCCGCGATGACATCTGACGGAAAATGAGCGCCGAGGAAGATGCGCGATGCACCGACAGAGGCGACCAGAAAAGCCGCGAAGAGGGTAAACCATCTGTGCCGGGTACCGGTAGTGAGGAGCCCCCAGAATGTCACCGCTCCCAGGGAGTGGCCGGAAGGGAAGGCAAACGATGAATGGCCCGCAAGCGCCCGGACGCCGGGGATGACCCAGTACGGGCGGGGGAGGTGGAAGAAGATCTTCAGGGCCGAGGCGAGGGCGCCCGATATACCCATGAGGAGGGCGAGGCGGATGGCGAGACGGGGATTTTTGCACCAGTAGAGGAACGCGAT
>JAAYND010000234.1 GCA_012521035.1 Methanomicrobiales archaeon | reverse complement strand
TCGTTCAATCCTGAGATCTACAGTCATCTCGATGAGGAGATCGCTTTCTACGACCTCTCAGAGATTTACTTCGATGCAAGCATCGTCCCTCCCGACTGGTACGGGGGAGGAAACATCATTGAGCGGTTGCAGAAGAAGCAGCGCAGTGAGAGCGGGGATATCCTCACAGGACTTGCCAGGACTCTCGATAAAGTCCCTGAGAACAGCCTGATCGTCATGGATTCACTGACTGACATCGCCCCGCCTCTCGCGGAGGGAGAGGGGTGGCATGCGCTCATCGCCCTTCTGCGCGGATTACAACGGGCCTCGAAGCGCTGGAATACGACCATCTATCTCCTGCTCACATCCGGTATACTGGACCGGTCCCGGGAGATCGAGATCATCGATAGCGTCGATGCCGCAATCTGCTTCGGCTGGGAGGAGACCGGTGCACAGCGCCGGCAACGGGTTATGTATTTCGAGAAGTTCCAGGGCGTGATGCCCTACCTTGAGGATAAGAACCTGGTGAAGTTTGCAGCGAGGATCTCGGCAGCGGGAGGGTTTGAGGTGCAGAATATACGGGTGATCGTGTGACGAGAAGACGGGTGAAGTTCGGCGTCGAGGGACTGGATGCGATGATCTCGGGGGGGCTTCCCGAGAAGAGCATCTGTGCGATCATCGGCACCTACGGAACCGGAAAGACGACGTTTGCCCTCCAGTTCGCGTATGAAGGGCTTCTGCAGGGTGAGAGTGTTATATTCATCAGCCTTGAGGAGCGGGAAGAACTCCTCCGCGCCACCATGGCACAGAAGGGGTGGGATACGGAGGTCTTCGGCGACCGGTTCTCCCTTCTCCGGCTGGATCCGACCGACTTCAACCTGGCGATCAGCAGCATCAAGAGCGAACTTCCCCGGCTCATCAGGAGCGTCGGGGCGTCGAGGGTCATCATCGATCCCATATCGCTCTTTGAGGGGCTCTTCCCGGACAGTGCAGTCCGGCGGCAGGAGGTCTTCAGGTTCGTGGAGGTGATGCGCGATGAAGAGTGCACGCTCATAATGACGAGCGAGACCGATACAGCAAACCCGGACGGGAGCCGGTATGGTCTCATCGAGTACCTGTCGGATACGGTGATCCTCCTGCGCTACATCCGGTCGGAGAGACTCACCGAGGTGCATCTCGCCCTTGAGGTCGTGAAGATGCGCCGCTCACCCCACTCCCGGGAGATAAAACCCTTCGAGATCCTGGAGAACCAGATCACGGTCTACTCCGAGGCGAGCCTGTTTTAAGAGGAGGGGGCCGGGATGCTCCCTTAGAGGGTTATCCCGAGGAGGTGGAGGATGACGATGAGCAGGGCGCCCGGGAGCCCGCCTAAAGCGCATATGATGACCGTCACCAGGGTGATCTGGACATCGGGGACGCCGAATAGTGACGACAGAACGCCAAAAAAGTTCAGGAGCCAGAGCGTGATGAGTCCTGCGATGGCGTTGATGATAAGGGTCAGGGATTTCTTCATGAGGTAGTATATCGCCGCCGCTATCACCACTGCCAGGAGGATTGCGATGAGCGCTTCTATCATTGTTTACCAATTATCTGCTGGTTATTTAAGCGTATTGATGGGAGAGTCAGCCGTCCTATCCTCCGATCATCCGTTCCGAATCCCTCAATATCACGGAGCATCTCAAAGACGTTTCCTGCAAGCATCGCGGTCCGGAGGGGTCTGATCGCCTCCCCGTCCTCTATCCAGAAGGGGTTTGATATCTCCACTGAGAAGTCGCCGGAGAACGGGTTTGCGGTGTGCGCACCGACGACCGAGTGGACCGATATCGCCTGCCCGTAGCCCATATCCGATCTCCGCAGCCCGTCGATGAAGAGGTTGTGAACCCCGATACCGGGCTCCCCGGCGCCTTCGCGCACAGCGCTCCCCGTGCTCTCTTCGCCGTAGCGGTAGGCGGTCCTGAGATCGTAGGCGAACCGCTCAAGCACACCCCGATCCACGAAGACCTGGAGCTCTGTAGGGACGCCGTCCCCATCCCAGGCGGTGCTCCCCGGGCCGGGGCGGAAGGGGTCGTCGTAGATCTTGAGGGTCTCGTCAAAGACCTGGTCCCCGAGTTTATCGGCGAGGAACGACCGGCCGGCCTTCACGTTCCGGCCCGAGAGTGCCGGGATGAGGATATTCCCGATGAGGCTTGCGGCCGCGATGGGTGAGAGGATGACGTCGTAGCGCCCGGTATCGACCCTCCCGCCACCGAGAGAGCGGAAGGCAAGCGAGGCCGCCGCCTCCCCGACAGCCCGGGGGCTGATCTCGTCGATGAATGGGGATGCGTCGAACTCGTAGCCCGTGGACTGCTCCCGGATCGCCTCAAGCGAGACCGCCGCGATCGTTCTCTCCATGCTGTATGCGACGCCGTTTGTGTTTGCAAGCTCCCGGTGCGACCGGCCGAGATCGGCCCCGCCGCCGACGACATCCACCGGGTGCTCCGCCGCGCCCGCGAGGAGATCCTCGACCATGCCGGCCGCGTTCTCGATCCCGACGACGAGATCCAGGTCTGCCGAGGGTGCGGAGCACATCGCCGCATCCGGGACAGGAAGCCCGCCCCACTCCTGCGCCGTGGCGATCCTCCCGCTCGCAAGCGCGGCATCGAGGCACTCCCTCCAGCGATCGGGGTCGCCGGTGCTTGAGAACCCTATCCGCCCATCCTTTATGGTCCGGATGGTCATGCTCCAGGACTCCGACTCCTCGGCGGTCCCGAGGATCCCCTTCTTGATCCCGGCGCTGACGCTCCGGTTGCGGGTGCAGAAGACCTCGACCTCGTCGGCCAGGGCATCGCCCGCCCGGAGGACCTTATCGGTAAGGTACCCCTCGTTCATTCGCCCCGCCCTCCGATCGTTGCACCCTCAAGCAGGAGGTGCGGCGCACCGTCGCTCACCGGCACGGTCTGCCCTCCTTTGCCACAGTATCCCGGGCTCATCCTCCGATCGTCTCCTATCAGGGCGATGTCGTGGAGCGTCGAGAGGATCTCGCCCGAGAGCGAGACGTCCCTGACCATATCAGTCGCTTCCCCGCCCTCGATCAGGTAGCCGTACTCGGCGTTGAACTGAAAGACCCCCCGGCCGGGATCGACCTGGCCGCCCCGGGAGCCTATCAGCAGGATGCCGTCCTTACACTCGGCCATGATCTCGTCGTATGTCGCGTCCCCGTTCTCGATGAAGGTGTTGCTCATCCGGACTATCGGCGGCGCGCCGTGTTCAGCGCGGGCGTGGCCGGGCACACCGTCCCCGACCGCCGCGAGTGTCTCACGGTTGTGGAGGAAGGATGTGAGGATACCATCGCGGATGATCTCTGTCCGCCGGACCCCCACTCCCTCCGCATCCACGGGTATGAACCCGAACTCGTGGAGAGAGGGATCGTCCACGATCACGAGTCCTTCGCGCCCGATCCGCTCGCCGATCTTCCCCGCGAGGACCGATGCACCCTCGCGGACGAGGTCGCCCTCGCTCGCGTGGCCGACGGCCTCGTGGGTGAAGACGCCGGCGAGTTCGGGGTCGAGCACGGCGCGCATCGCTCCGCCCTTCGCGAGTTTTGCATCAAGGAGCGAGACCGCGACCTCCCCGGCTTTCCGCCCGAGATCCTGTTTATCCCGGAGGTTGAACCCGGTGGTGATATGGTCGCGCTCGCTCCCCATCTGCATCACGCCGTTTCGGGAGGCGATCGCGAGGACCGAGAACCCGGACCTGACCGCCTCATACGAGAACTCGTTCCCGCCTGAATCCAGGAACCGGACCTGATCGATCCCCTCGGTGTAGCGGGCCCGGGTGTTTGCCACCTCTGGGATCCGCGCCGCGCTCTCGATCCCGGCGAGCAACCGGGTCTTCTCCTCAAGGTCGATCTCCCGGGGATCCTCCGCGAGTGGCGGGACCGGCAGGAGGTCACGGGGGGCGTCGGCGAGGTCAACCAGATCGTGGGTGGCCACGGCCAGGCGCGTCGCAGCCTCGACGAGGGCGCCTATCTGGCGTTTTGAGTCGATATCGACGTGGTCGCGTGTGAGGATGCCCCAGCCCTTCGGCCCGAGCACCCTGACAACGGTCCGGTCAAAAAATGAGGTACCCGCCGACTCGACCACGCCGTTATCGATATCGATCAGGGTGGCTTCGCCCCGGACGCACCGTATATCATAGTATCGTGCTTCAGTCATAGGACAACAAGGTCGCAGAACGCCCGGCGGTCAAGCCGGAGGTGCCGGTCACCGGGCTGGCCGGCCATCTTCCGGAGCTTTGCGAAGAACCCTTCACGGTTCTCCGGTATGAGGGCGTTCTGGAGGACCTCCTCGATGTGGTCGACCGGGATCACCTCGACCATTGAGCGATAACGGTCCTCGATGAGGACATCATCAAGGTTTGAGCGCGGTATGATCACCTTCTTGATCCCGGCCTTTGCGGCGGCCTCGATCTTGTAGGTGACACCGCCTATCGGGAGGACGTCGCCCCGGACCGAGAGCGATCCGGTCATGGCGACATCCTGGCGCACCGGTATATCCTCGATGGCGCTTATCACCGCCGTCGCGACGGTAACGGAGGCCGAGTCGCCCTCGACGCCGCCGTAGGTTCCGATGAACTGGATGTGGATATCGATGTTCCTGATATCCTTGCCTGTGAACTTCTTGATCAGGGCGCTGACGTTTGTGATCGACTCTTTGGCTATGTCCTTGAGCATTCCGGTCGCGATAACGGTACCGTTCGCTCCCTGGCTCGGGGTCACCTCCGCCATCACCGGGAGCACTGAACCCGAGTCGCTCCCCATAACGGCAAGCCCGTTCACCCGTCCGACCCGGGCGCCCTCGACGACGGTTATATCGTAGTCACGGCTCCGCCGTATGTACTCATCCGATATCTGGTCCTCGATCGAGCGGGCGGTCGCTTTTGCGGCGATGACATGCTTTGCCGTGGTGATATCCGCCCCCTCCTGCCGGGCGAGATCCCCCGCCACCCGGATAAGTCCGCCCATATCACGGAGTTTTAAGGTCAGGTGACCCTTCCGGTTCGAGCGACGCCGGGCCTCGCGGAGAACCTCGAGCATGGCGTCCCGGTCGAAGTGCGGGATCTTTCCGTCGTTTGTGACCTCCTGGGCGATGAACCTGATGAACTTCCGGCGGTTCACGGGGGTATCTTCCATCGTCTCCTGCATGTAGACCTCGTAACCATAGCCCCGGATACGCGACCGGAGCGCCGGGTGCATACCCTGGATGGCGTCGAGGTTGCCTGCCGCGATCATGACAAACTGGCAGGGGACCGGTTCAGTCCTGACCATCGCGCCGCTTGAGCGTTCGCTCTGACCGGTTATCGGGAAGTTGCCTTCCTGGAGAGCGGTCAGCAGGTTCTGCTGGGAGTGCGGGGTGAGGGTGTTGATCTCATCGATGAAGAGGACACCCCCGTGCGCCCGGTGGATGGCACCGCTCTCGACGCGGTCATGCGACGGGGTCTCAAGACCGCCGCTCTGGAAGGGATCGTGCCGGACATCGCCGAGCAGGGCGCCGGCATGCGATCCGGTGGCATCGACGAACGGTGCCGGGGTATTTGGATCATGCGCGACCAGGAGTTTTGGGACCATCGTCTCCTCGCGGGGCGTCGAGTACTTCAGCGCCATGAAGACGAACGCGGCGGCGATGATGCCCATGAGCCACTGGGATGCGAGGATCGCATAACCGATTATGCCGAAGATGAGGAGCATGATAAGGGTGCTTCTCATCTGGATCTTCTTCCTCGCCTCCATCTTGTGGGCGCCGACGATCTGTTTGCCACGACCCGCCGGCACGGTCCTGATTATCGGGTTATTGTTATCCTCTGAGTTCGGGTAGACCAGGATGTCCTGCAACTCCTCCTTCGGGAGGAGCTCGGCCATCGCCTTTGCCAGCATCGATTTACCGGTTCCGGGGCTACCGATCATCATCACGTGCCTGCGCTGGACCGCGGCCTTCCTGATCACCTCAACGGCGTGTTCCTGCCCGATAACCTGATCGATGAGATTCGGAGGTACGTCGATATCTGACGATGCGCTCAGCTCAAGACCGGCGAAGTCGTCAATCTCCGCCACCTCGCCGTCCGTGAGCTCAATATCTGGAATTTCTCTGGAAGTCGTTGAATCCATCGTCGGGTTTACCTCTTTGCTGCACTGGTACTTATATAATTTATTCTTGCTCGTTCAAATACTTTCTACCAAAGGTGTTCTATGAGAGTAATCAGCACGGAACGATCCCAGGTTCTGGCGGCCCGGGTCTCAGAGAAGCTGGGGGTTCCTCTTGCGGAGACAAAATTCGCCAGGTTTCCTGACGGGGAGATCTACCTCCGGTGTGAAGGTCTGGATGACGAGACACTGATCGTCAGCAGCATCACTGATAATGATATGCTTGTGCAGACCCTTCTTGCGATCGATGCTGCCGAGGGATCGAGGGCCACGCTGGTGATCCCGTACCTCGGCTACGCCCGCCAGGACAGGAGGTTCGGGCCGGGGGAGCCGATCAGCGCCAGGGCGGTCGCACGAGCCCTCTCAGGCGGTATCGAGCGGGTGATCGTGGTCGATGTCCATGACCCCGCCGTGCTGGACTATTTCAGTGTCCCGGCAACGGGGATCACCATCGCGCCTGCGATCGGGAGCTACATCGGGGATCTCCGGCTGGACGAGCCCCTCATCCTCGCCCCGGATGAGGGCGCGATCGGGTTTGCGTCCGGTGTTGCGGCGGCCGGCGGGTGGGACTGCGACTACCTGCAGAAGACCCGCCTGTCCGGGGAGGAGGTCAGGATCGCTCCAAAGGCCGTCGATGCCGCCGGGCGCGTGGTCGTGATCGTGGATGACATCATATCCACCGGGGGTACCCTCGCGACCGCCGCCTGCATGCTTCGTGAACAGGGAGCAGCGTCCATACACGCTGCCTGCGTCCACGGGGTGCTCGCGAGCGGTGCCTACATGCGCCTGCGGACGGCGGGGATCTCCTCGGTCGTATCGAGCGACACCTACGAGAACGCCTCAAGCTTTATATCGGCCGCAAACACGATCGCGACGACGATCCGGGAAGATGTTTCTCGTTGATGGATCCTGTCTGGAGGGAGGAGGACAGATCCTCCGCGTGGCGGTCGCAGCCTCGGCGATATCCGCGACTCCGGTCACCATCACCCGGATCCGGGAGAACCGACCAAAATCGGGGCTCGCCCCCCAGCACATCGCTGCGATCCGCGCGGTCGCCGGAGCCTGCGGTGCCGAAGTCGAGGGGCTCTCGCCCCGGAGTCGCGAGATCACGTTCACCCCGGGCCGGCTCCGGCGGGCCGATCTCACGGTAGATCCCGGCACCGCCGGGAGTATCCCTCTCATCCTCCAGGCCTGGCTCCCGGTCGCCCTCCACGCCGGCGGGAGCATCGATGCCCGGGGCGGCACCGAGGTTGCATGGAGCCCGACGATCGACTACCTTAAGTATGTTCTCGCGCCGGTGCTCCGCCGTGCCGGGGCCTCGATCGATATCGACGTGCTCGACCGTGGCTACTACCCACGGGGAGGCGGGCGGGTGCGCGTCCGTGTGGAGCCGGCCCGCCTCCGTCCGATCGCCATCCCGGATGAGGAACCGGTGTGCGGGGTCATCTCCTGCTCATCAAACCTCCCGGAGCATGTCACGGAACGCCAGGCCGCCTCGGCGCAGGCCCTCCTCGAGCGCGATCTCAGGATGCCCTGCACCACCGCGCTCGACCACCGGGAGGGTGGGGCGGGGGTGGGAAGCTCCGTCACGGCATGGGTGGGGGCGAAGGGCGCCGTCGCTCTCGGGAAGAGGGGGCTTCCTGCCGAGAAGGTGGGCCGATTGGCCGCCCGCGCCCTGGTCGATGAGTGCCGGGGGGGTGGTCAGGTCGATATCCACCTCGCCGACCAGCTCCTCATATACATCGCCTGCTACGGCGGGGAGTACACCACCCACACGCTCTCGATGCACGCAAAGACCGCATGCTGGCTTCTTGCGGAGTTCGGGTACCCGGTACGGTGCCGGGAAGGCGAGATCGTGGAGTTCTCGGCATGACGCTGGTCCTCGATGCCTCGGTCTTTTTTACAGAGATACCGGTGGAGGGGCCGGCATGGACCACCCCGTCGGTGGTGGAGGAACTCGGCGATCTCCACGCGAAGTGCCGGTTTGAGGCGCTCACCGCCACGGTCCTCCGGGTCCGGGAACCGCGCGGGGAGGACCTGGCCCGGGTGGATGCGACCGCGCTCAGGACCGGGGATGCCGGGGTGCTCTCCCCGGCCGACCGGGATATACTCGCGCTCGCGCTGGAACTCGGCGCCGTCCTCATCACCGACGATTTTGCGGTCCAGAACGTCGCGCACCGCCTCGGTATCGCGACCCGGAGCATCAGGCAGCGGCCCGCCCGGGCGATTCGGTGGCGTTACCGGTGTAGCGGGTGCGGTCGCTACTGGCAGGAACCGGGCGATTGTCCGGTCTGCGGTGCGCAGATTAAACGAAAAATTAAATAGATCGCCGGAAACCTCTCTTCCATGTCAGCGCTCGAAGAGTTGATCACAAAGGCAAAGGCGCTCCAGGCGGAGGGGCACACGCCGGGCCAGATCTCGGATGAACTGGGCCTCTCTATGGAGACGGTCACCTGGCTGCTCACCCAGCCAAAGGATGCGGAAGCGCCAGAAGACGTCCACGTCGACTGGACGGCGGTCGGGAGCCACGGTGCGCTGCTCAGCGATATGGCGATGATGATGCTCAAACGCTTCTTCTACCTGGCCGGGGACGACGAGGGTGAGCTCGATACGGTCGTCGGGATCGCGCCCTCGGGCGTCCCGCTTGCCACCCTCATAGCCGCTGAGGAGGAGTTGAAGCTCGCGGTCTACCTTCCGGCGAAGCACAGCCGGAACGAGACCCCCACCGGGTCGCTCGCCGGCACATTCGCCGCGATCACCGGGCAGCGTTGTGTCATCATCGATGATGTCGTCACGACGGGGACGACGCTTGCCGGGACGATAGAGTTCCTGAGAAGGCACGGCGCCACGCCGGTGGCGGTCTGGTCGCTCTTTGATAAGCGGGGTGTCCGGGAGATCGACGGTGTTCCGGTCCACTCGCTCTTCGTGATATCGAGGCTCGGGTGAGGGAGGCCGGCTGTAGCACCGTTTCCGGCCCCACCGCTCCGGCTCATGACCCGGCGGGTGATATCAGGCGCGTGACGGAGAGCGGTCTCTCCGGGAGCCCCTGCCGATCGGCCCCGGGCAGCTCCGGAGAGCCGGGTATGTCGATTGATATATATAGAACCTCTGAACAAAACTAACGAACAAAGGAGGATTATACAATGCTTGCTGGACAGCCCATCATTATTTTACGGGACAATGTTGAGCGCACGCGCGGATTCGAGGCGCAGCGCTCGAATATCATGGCTACAAGGGCAATTGCAGCCGCCGTTCGGACAACGCTCGGCCCTCGCGGAATGGATAAGATGCTGGTCAGCTCCAGCGGTGACGTGGTGATCACGAACGATGGGGCAACCATCCTGCACGAGATGTCGGTGCAGCACCCCGGCGGAAAGCTGGTCATCGAGGTCGCCGAGACCCAGGACGAGGAGGTCGGGGACGGCACCACGACCGCGATCGTGCTCCTCGGGTCGCTCATGGACGAGGCTGAGAAACTGCTCGCCCAGAAGATTCACCCCACGGTCATCGCGCAGGGCTACCAGCTCGGTATGGAGAAGGCCCTCGAGATCCTCGATGAACTGGCCATCTCCGTCGATTTCGATGATCGGGAGACCCTCATAGAGATCGCCGAAACCGCGATGATCGGAAAGTCCGTCGAGGCGATCAAGGAGAAGGCCGCTGACATCGTGGTAGATGCTGTGCAGCAGGTCGCCACAAAGACCGATGCGGGCACCTACATCGTGGATGAGGGTGACGTCAAGATCAAGAAGCAGGTCGGCGAGACGATGCACGACGCCGAGCTGGTCAGGGGTGTCGTCATCGAGAAGAAGCGCGTCTTTGAGCAGATGCCGACATCGGTCAGGGACGCAAAGGTGGCCCTGATCGCCCAGCCCCTCGAGATCACAAAGACCCAGGTGAAGTCAAAGATCAAGATCACCTCATCCGACCAGATGAAGGCGTTCTCCGAGCAGGAGCGCGAATCTCTCCGGAAACTCGCCGAACAGATCGTTGCCGCCGGCGCAAACGTCGTCCTCTGCCAGAAGGGAATCGCTGACGCGGTGCAGTACTACCTGGCCAGGAACGGCGTATACGCTATCGAGGATGTGAAAGAGGCAGACATGAAGTTCGCCGCACGGGCACTCTGCGGCACGATCGTCAACAAGCCTGAGGAGCTCGATGAGACGACGCTCGGCCACGCCGAAGAGGTCGGAGAACTTCCAAACACCGAACTCACGGTCATATCCGGCTGTGACAACCCGAAGGCTGTCACGATCCTCCTGCGAGGCACGTCCCAGCTCCTGGTCGACGAGCTCGAGCGGGCGGTCTACGACGCGGCCCGTGTCGTCCAGGATGCCATTGAGGACGGCAGGTTCGTCGTCGGCGGGGGATCGGTTGAGATCGAACTCCTGACCCGCGTCCGCGATTATGCCGCAACCTTTGGGGGCCGGGTTCAGCTCGCTATCGAGGCGTTCTCAAACGCTTTCGAGGTCATCCCGAAGACGCTCGCGGAGAACTCCGGGTTTGACCCGATCGACAAGGTCGTCGCCCTGAAGAAGGCCCACGCCGACGACAAGAAGTACGCCGGGCTCAACGTCTTCACCGGCGAGGTTGTGGATATGCAGGAAGCAGGCGTCATCGAACCGCACCGGGTGAAGACCCAGGCGATCAAGAGCGGGACCGAGACGGCGATGCTCCTCGTCCGCGTCGACGACATGATGGTCACCCAGACCGACGCCGGCCCGGCCGGTATGGAATAAGTTATCCGCGCGAGGCAGTCAGGAATATACTGACTTCCTCCTCCTCGATTTTTTTATCCTGTGGCAGGCTCTTCTTCTCATGAAAGATCAGCACCGTGTCTGGATTGATCCCGAAAGAGAGCAGGGCAGCCTCGTAGGTATCGCCCGGCCTGCCGTGGTAGACCAGCACAGTGTCATCGGGGATGAGGGTGAACCGGCAGAACATCTCGATACCATTATAGCCGCTGAACCTAAATACTGTGGGCCAGCTTGTGCCGAGGTAGTCTAGTCCGGGAAGGCGGTGGCCTCGAAAGCCACTGGTGTTCGACACCTCGGGAGTTCAAATCTCCCCCTCGGCGTTTTGGCACAAAACCCCCGGGAGGCACCCGGGAGAGTGAGGGAAACCGGTATAAGGTAACACACCATCTGCTGAGGGTTGGAGACTTCAGGTGTATCGCTGCTTTGATGAGCTTGACGATGCTGTCATCATTCTTAATTGCGACAACATCGTCGCAGGGCTGAATCGATCGTTTCTGGAGATTTTTGGCACCGATGATGAAGCAGCCCGAGGCGAGGATCTCAAAGACTTTTTTCCCCGTCACGTTGCACCGCGTATCCTGGACGGAGAAGATTCTGCGGACAGGGTGCTTGACGCGCTCCAGCACCGCCGGGAGGTATCCCACCTCACCTGCCAGATGCAGACGTCTCATGGCGGAGTGCGCTGGTTCTCGTTCTCGTGCCGGGTGATGACCGGCGAGCCGTACACCGGTATGGTGCTCGCACGGTTCCGGGATGTTACCCCCGAGCGGCATGAGGGAGCGCGGAGCGCTTCAGATGCTATGGCGCTGGCCAGAGTTGAATCGATCTATGCCGGCATCGGGGATCTCCTCCCCTACGGGATCTGGATCACCGGAGCGGACGGGACACCCCTCTACATATCCGCCTCGTTCCTCAACCTCAGCGATACGACGCTTGAGGAATGCCAGCGGACCGGGTGGCCGGACTGCATGCAGCTTGAGAATGCAGGTCAGGTGTTTGATAACTGGAAACACTGCCTCAAGACCGGAGAGCGGTGGGATCGCGAGCTCGTGGTCGCAGACCCGGGTGGAGGAGGATACCGCACCATCCTCTCCCGGGGGGCTCCTGTCCTGAATGAGGACGGCGAGGTTATTCTCTGGGCAGGGATCAACCTGGACATCACCACGAGGAAGCATGCAGAACGCCTCACCACCATCCGGGCGGCACAGCAGGGAGCCGTCGCGGATCTCGGCCAGCTCGCCCTTGCAGGGGCGGGGCTCCCCGAACTTATGGATGCCGCGGTCCGGGCGGTAGCAGAGCACCTCGATGTCGAGTATGCCAAGGTGCTCCGGTACATCCCCGAGAATGATGCATTTCTGCTCGAAGCGGCTGTGGGATTCGATATGACCCTGGTCGGTAACGGGGTCGTGGAGGGAGGGACCGATTCCCAGGCAGGCTACACGCTCCTCTCCCATAGGCCGGTGATCGTGGAGGATCTCAGGACCGAGGTGCGGTTTAGCGGTCCAGAACTCCTCAAGAATGAGGGGATCATAAGCGGTATCAGCGTTATCATCCGGGGGGAGGAGGGCCCATACGGGGTGTTCGGCGCCCATACACGGAGATCCTACAGGTTCACCAGAGATGATATCAACTTCATCCGGGCGGTGGCAAACGTCCTGGCACAGGGGATCAAGAGGAAGGTAGCAGAAGAGGCGCTCATGGCAAGCGAGGAGAAGTTCCGCGCGATCGCCCAGCGGAGCTTTGATATGATCTTCACCTGTTACCACGACAGGGGGATCACCTACATCTCCCCGGCCGTGACCCGCATCCTCGGCTACACCCCGCAGGAGATCACCGGGCAGAGGTGCCTCGCCCATGCAAGCCCGATCTCGCTTGCCACGTGGGAGGAGGCGCAGGAGAGGCTCAACCGGGGCGAAACGATCGAGGGGCTTGAGGTCGAGTTCCAGCGGAAGGATGGAACGGTAGCGTACGTTGAACTGAATGAGTCCCCGATCGTGGAGCGCGGGAGGGTGGTCGGCGCCCAGGTGACCGGGAGGGATATCACCGAACGAAAACTGGGCGAACAGATGCGTCAGCAGGCTTTCAGGCAGATCGAGCGAAATATCGAGCAGTTCGCCGTCCTCGGCGATCACATCCGCCAGCCCCTGCAGGTGACCCTGGGGAGAGCGGAACTGCTGGACGATGAAGGGGCGGCGGAAGTCATCCGCGAGCAGGTCTGGCGGATCAACGACTACATCAAGCAGCTGGATCGGGGATGGGTGGAATCCCGGAAGATCCGCGAGTATCTCCAACGCCACGATATGGAGTGATCTCCGCCCGGGGTCCCGGGCGGGCAGGTCTACCTGTAGCGCCGGGTGGGGGGTTTCTCCGTGACCGAGGTTATTCCGATACTGTAGTCCAGTATCGCACCATGCCCGGAGATGATCGAACGGATCTCTTCAAGAACCCGTTCGGTCAGCACCCGCGCGTCACGCTCCATATCGGTGTCCATCTCGAGAAACCCGGTCAGTTCTACATGAAACTTCTTCATACCATGCACCCTCACTCTGTCTCTTCGATACTCTGGAGAACCGCCTGCATGACAGCATCCACATGCTTCCACGTGGGGTTATCCGCGCTCATCTCCGGGCTCCGTATGATGAAAGGCCGCCCTTCGTCGCCGGCCCTGCGCATATCGGGGTCGAGGGGGATACGGCCGAGGTACGGCACGCCGAGTTCTTTTGCAGCTTTTTTCCCTCCGCCCTGCCCGAAGAGATCGACCTCCTCGCCGCAGTGGGGACAGATCATGCCGCTCATGTTCTCGATGATACCGAGAACCTTCAGGCCCATCTGTTCAACGAACTTCACGGCCTTCGATGAGTCGAGTATGGCGACATCCTGCGGCGTCGTAACGACAACCGCACCGGCTATGTTCGGGGCGATCTGTGCTATCGATAGCGCTTCATCTCCCGTGCCGGGTGGGAGATCCACAACGAGGTAGTCGAGATCCCCCCACTCGACGTTCTCGAGGAACTCCCTGATGACCTGCATCTTCATCGGACCGCGCCAGATGACGGGGGTGCTCTTATCCGGGAGGAGAAACGCCATCGATATGACGCCAAGTGACGGTATCACGTATATGGGCTCAATCTTTGTGCCACCCGGCGACGTGAGTTTCGTCCCCTCAAGGCCGAGCATCTTCGGGATGTTTGGACCGTGTATATCGAGATCGAGAAGGCCCGTCTGGTAACCGTGGTCCGCAAGCGCCATCGCAAGGTTTGCGGCAACCGTGCTCTTCCCGACACCTCCTTTCCCGCTCAACACCAGTATGACGTGCCGGACGTTCATGGCGACCTTCTCAAGCGGGTTCTTCTTCTGCCCGTCAGCACCCTTTGATGGATTGTTTGATTCTGTCATGATGTAAACCTCAGATATTCAATCTCACGGGAGATGAGATGAACCCACCTCCCGGCCGCGAGGCGATCATGAGTCCGCACGAGTCTTCGCTTCAAGCCGGATCCCACGCGGTGTGACTCACACAGTAATGTTAACACTGTTAACGTGAAAATGATATTGATCTTTGCATCCCCGGATCCCCATCCGGGGTGTGAGATGGGTCAGGCCACCCACCGGGCCCATCTCCCGGAGTGTTCGATGCGGAAAGGGCGGAAACACCCCCGGAATCCGCCTTGCCCACAACCCCACGTTAAAGTGGAGGTATTGACACAGGGTAAAATGAGGGATGTAGCGAAATGGCATTTGATCTATCAAAATGCGACTTCTCCCGCTGCCGGGGGGAGTGTCTCGTCCGCTGTCCGTATGTCTCATACAGTGAGGAAGATGCAAAGAACGCCATAAAGTCCCTGATCCAGGGGGAATTCCACCCGATCCTGAAGGAATGCATCACCTGCGCAGCCTGCAACGATTTCTGTCCACGGGGTGCGGACCCCTGGGATCTCATCGCCCTGAGACAGGAGGAGACGGATGCACTCGGCATACCGGCTGATGCAAAGCCGTCGAGTGACTGGTTGACGAAGCCCGCGACGGTCATCCGGAGGGGGAAGCCAGGGGGCCCGCTGATATCTACCGGCGGTATATACGAGGTGGTACCCCAGGCGGAGTTCCTCACCGGGCAGGTGTTTGAGGATGCGACCATCATCGGGGGAGGGCCGTATGCATGCGGGTTCACCGAGACCCACCTCGGTCGGGCATCCCGGCCGGTGAAGTTCCTCCCGGAGTTCATCGAGAACCTCACGAAGGCCGCGGAGGAGTTCGGTGTCGATGAGATCGTATTCACCCACGACGCCTGCTACAACGTGGCGACGACCCTTGCGATGCAGCGGGGGGTCGATGTGCCGTTCCGGCCGGTCCACATCCTTGAGTACATACGAGACTGGCTCCGCGACCATCCTGACCGGATAGTAAACCCACTCGGGGTCGAGGTCGCCATCCAGGGCGGCTGCACCACCCGGTATGCGCCGAAGGGCGGGGACCACGAGGTCTGGTCGGACTGGCTTTCTGATATCTTTGATATGATCGGCGCGACATCCGTCGAGGAGAAGCGGACGTATACCGGGGTTGAACGGCTCTGTTGCGGGTGCGGGATCTTCCACACCCAGCATGAGCGTGCGATCGAGATCCAGCGAAAGAACATCGGTGACGCGATCGATGCCGGCGCTGAAGAACTCGTCTTCATCTGCCCGGCCTGCATATCCGTGATGCGGGCGACCTGCCGGAAGATGGGTCTTGAACCGATCTACATCACCCAGCTCGTGAAGCGCGCCCTGGGCGAGGATCTCGGGCCCGCCGGAACCGCTGCGTTCGGGTACCCGGTGAAGTAACAGAATCGAGGTGAAAGAGAGATGGTGAAGTTCACAAAGGAGATGAAAGAAGCCCTACGGGTTCCCGGCAAAGGGGGGAGCCTGATCTACCTCTGCACATCGAGCAGGGACGGCAAGCCAAACATCGCCGCGATGCGCTTTGTCGCAACGCACATGGACGACAAGATCCTGATCGCGGATATGTTCCTCTTGAAGACGAAGGCGAACATCAAGGAGAACCCGAACGTCGCGGTCACCATATGCCACCCGCTCGATGAGGGGCGGTGGTGGGTCTTCCGTGGCAAAGCCGTGGATATGGAGTACGGGTTTCCCCGCGACTTTGACTGGTACGGCGCAAACGCAACGGATATCCTGAATGAGTGGGGGAACTGGAACAAGGCCGAACCGCCGGATGAGGTGCCACCGGATATCGTCTTTCCAAAAGCCGTCCAGCGCGGTGTCGTTGTTGTGCACGTCGAGGAGGTCTACTCCATCGAGCCCGGGCATGTAGGGGAGAAGGTTCTCTAGGGTGATCAGAATGCAGGTACATCTTACAGGGAGAATGAAGGCCTGGATCGAGGCGATGGGCTGCCACCTCTGTGTCGCAACGCCGGAGGGCGTGCCGTCCGTGGTGCTGGGGCGCTACGCCGAGGTGAGGGGTGACGATGAAGTGGCGTTTGCCCTTGCGGCGGACGAGGCAGGGGTGATCGCACCCGTGATAGCAGAAAACCCCCGTGTGGCGTTCGGTGTCTCGCGCCAGGGCGGCATCCGGGCGGCATACCAGTTCAAGGGTGCCGGGGAGATCCTTCAGTCAGGGGATCTCTATGATACGGTTGCAGCGCAGGCGAAGGAGGAGAAGGGGATCGATGCGGCGGCGGTGCTCCGCGTCCGTCTGACCGAACTCTACTGCACGAAACCCGGGTATGAGGCCGGGCAGAGGCTTGACGGTATGACGCCGGATGAGCTCACTGCATG
This sequence comes from Methanomicrobiales archaeon, assembly GCA_012521035.1. Taxonomy (GTDB): domain Archaea; phylum Halobacteriota; class Methanomicrobia; order Methanomicrobiales; family Methanoculleaceae; genus Methanoculleus. The sequence goes on along the minus strand of JAAYND010000234.1, from coordinate 1,323 downwards.
GGAGCGGCAGCGCTGGAAGGACGTGCCGAGGAAGAGGGACTGAGGCCAGATGGGCAAGAAAATACCCGACCGGTTCCCCTGGATCATCCCCTTCTCATGCGAAGGGTGCGGCGACTGTGTCGAGGCCTGCCCGACCGGCTCGATCGAGCTCGTGGATCTCGGGAAGAAGATCGACAAGGCATGGATCACCAATCCCGATACCTGTATCGGATGCGGGAAGTGCGCCGATGCCTGCGTCGTCGGCGCCGTGCAGATGACGTCGTACGTCGAGAAAGCGCTCAAGCGCTACCGTGAGAAGAAGACCCCGGAGTGAGTCCCGGGGCCCGGACTCTCTTTTTCAGTCGACTCCAAACGACTCAAGCAGTACTTCGGCGTTCAGTCTCCCGAAGTGGTAGACCGCGCCGCTCTCTGCGTCGTTGATCGTGACCTCCGCCGGCGAGAACGCGAGCAGGGAGTCGACCTTGAGGAAGTCGTAGCCGGCATCCTTGAGCACCCGGGCAAACGGCCGCCCATAGTCCGGGGAGGTCTCTGAGGGCAGGGTCGCAAAGACCGGGTCGTAGCCCTCCGCGACGAGGGAGACCGAGCCGTAGTAGATGTTGCAGTCGTTGGTCGTCCCCATCGCTTCAATTCCCGTGCGCTTCACGGGCGCGATGGGCGAGCGCCCTGCTGCGTGGGGTATGCGGAGGACGTCGTATCCCTTCTCTTCGAGTTTGTGGAGGGTCGCCGTTATGACCCGGGCGGAGATCTGGATCGAGCCGACGAGGCTTCGCGTCGGGGCGACGAGGACGTAGAGGTCTCGGGGATCGATGCCGCACTCCCCGGCGATGAAGCCCGTGACCTCTTCATCTGGCAGGGTATCGGCCTCAAGTGCTATGACGCCGATCATTGAGTGGTCACGGTAGCCGATCGTTCGGTAGGTCGCTTTCGGTTTTTGCGCAAGCGCCCGCGCCGGGCCTGAGGCCATGGCGGAGTAGTCCCCGACCTTGAGCACCCAGCCGGCCTTCTGTGAGCCGAGGCACGCGATGGCGGGGTGATTCACGGTGAGGTGGAGGAACGGCACCGGCATGCCCCCCACATGGCCGAGGGTTATCACCGTATCCGCAAGTCCTCCGAGGCAGGTCTCCATGAAGAGTGATCCGGCCCGGTAACCTCCAGGTGCGTGCACGCCGAAGTCGATGCAGGTCGCGCCATTCTCTTGCTCCACGACCGCGACCCCGAGTTCATCCCGGCGGTCGATCATCTCTCTCACGAGGGGCATTGCCATGTTGTTGATGCTGAGCGTCATCCAGATCTCTCCTGAAGGGGATATGGTATCAGGTGCTT
>JAAYND010000233.1 GCA_012521035.1 Methanomicrobiales archaeon | reverse complement strand
GTGTGATCAAATATGACACTCTTTGTTGTGCCAGAAAAGCGTCCGCACTGGATCCAGGCATCGGGGAAATGCATCTCGCGTTCTCTTCCAAAGAGGAGCAGACCGCCGATGGTCGGAACAAGCTTCCCCTGCACCGGCGCAAGCAGCCTCAGCGTGAGGAGACTCTTCTCGTCCAGCTCCCGCTGCCCCGCAAAGAGCGCCCCGGCAGCCTCCAGATCCAGCGCATCGATGGTCATCTCCGGCAGGGGCAGCTCATCAAAGGCCGTCCCTGTGGCGCTCCGCTCAAGCTCTGCAATGAGTTCCCGGTCGGCCTTCCTGTTTGTTGAGCCGAGGCGGACATACACGCCATCGGAAGGCCCCTCTTTCTTGAGCCAGTGGGGCCGGGAGCCGCTCGGGTATACCTCCACCCCGAGCACCGTCTTATCGCCGATGGCGATCAGTTCCACGTCCGGCACAAGCCGTGGTTCGATGTTATCAGCGATAAGGTTGCACAACCTCTCCTCGTCATCCAGCGGGTTTAAAACCCCCCTGATCTCTCTTGAGGCGTCTTCCACACCGATGAGCAGGCGCCCACCGGCCGTATTGGCAAATGCAACCAGCGTCTTGAGGATGTTTCTCGGAGATGAGAGATCCCGCTTGAACTCCAGTGTTTTGCCTTCAGGCATCGAGAGCAGCTGATTGATGGGAGTGTTCATGCTTGTTTCTTCCTGTCCGGAGACCGGTCGATCCTCTGATCTGGCATCTGCCACACGAGAGGGTGTTATTATCAGAAAGGTTTCTCGTTCCTGTGCTATATATAGTAGGGGCGGCAGACTCACCCTATCCGGGCGAGCTGCATCTCAAACTCCCTGAGCGCCTCGCGGGCGACATCAACATCTCTTGCCCCGGTAATGATGACGCTCCCGCTTGAGAAGAGGAGGAACGTCACGCCCCAATCCTTGTATATCAGCGCCGGGAACTGCTCGGGCTCGTACTCGGCCTTCTGCGGGTCAAGGGCTGCGATGACGGTCTCAAGGGACGCCCTGAGGGGGAGGGTACCTTTGGCGACGATGTTGTTGATATCCACCCTGAGGATCTCTGCATCGATTCCTGCCGAGTGGATGAGCGCGAGTATCCGATGGGTGAGGGAGTCCAGGGACTCGATGACGCCCCGGCCGGTGATCAGGAACTTCCCGGACTTGTAGAATGCTATGTACCGGTTCTCGGGCTGGAGGCGGTACTTGAGCCAGTGGCCGGTCGACTTCTGGAGGACGGAGCCTTCAAGGTGCTGCCGGAGGTACTCGAGATCGAGGGGGGCGGTCAGGGTGGCCGTTGCAACGACGTTGGTTATCTCCATGGTGATCGGTTCCGGGGGCTTGCGGTTGCCCGGCAGTGTTTGCAGCTATTTGTGCGGTGTCGTTCAATATTGGTATCGGTGGGGGGCCGGGGATCCCGGCTCTTCCGGGTTCTATTGTTGCCCGAGTGGCGGCGAGGTCTCTCCTCGGGGCCGGCGGGCTCTTCATTGAGCCGATTGTCAGTGATACCTGTTCGATTGTGGCCCCTGCCCCTCACCAGACCCGGCGACCGTATGAACCGGAACATCGCCCCGGGGATACTCTGACCATTCAGGGCCGGTAGAAGTTGCTGGATCTGCATCGTCCGGGTCATCCGGGAGCGGGACTGTTTCCAGCCATCCCCGAAGCATGGGTATATCGGATTTGCGCGGTCTTCCAGACGATCGGAAGACTGACGCCGAAGCAGTCACCCCCCCGCCATGACCACGCTGCCTTTGAGATTCCTGCCCGGGCGGCCGGGAGTTTGCCGGCGTGATATGGTAGAGGGGGATCTGAAGTGATGACTTCACAATTTCTGCACATTTCGTGCTGGTGATAAGTCATTCTTCCTGTATCTCGCTCAGGAGGAGTTCTCCCGAGATCATCCCGGGTACCCGCGATAAACACAAATGAGGCCCTGATAAGACCTCTTTCAGACGAAATGGAATGTTGAGGCGGGCATTCTCACAAACCTGACAGATACCTTTAATATTTAACTTATGTAATGTATCTCTGACGCGCATGGATGACCTGATAAAAACATTGAATACTCAGGCCAATAGCCTGAAAACCCTGGTGAAATCG
>JAAYND010000232.1 GCA_012521035.1 Methanomicrobiales archaeon | reverse complement strand
CGGTCGGTGGATCTCGAGGCGCTTGAGGCGGAGATCAACCGGAGCGCTGAAGGAAGGGTTGCGGTCAGCCTGACCGGATGGGCGGACCGGAAGATGGTGCAAAGCCTTAAATCAGACAAAGCGCATAAAAAATACAGGATCCTGGTCGAGATCGACGGTCCTGTGACGTCAGATGAGTTCAGGGCGGCCCTCGATCAGCTAAAAGGTGTAACGATACGACAGCGCACCCCCACGCGGGTGTCACACCGACGGGCAGATAAGGTTCGGGAACGGCAGGTCATCGATATCCAGTGTACTGGGAGGATCGACGGCCGCTACCTGGTCGAGGTCGTCGGTGAAGCAGGCCTCTACATCAAGGAACTGGTATCCGGTGATAACGGCCGGACAACGCCCAGCCTCGCCCGGATCCTGGGGCGCACCGCGGGTGTTGTCAGCCTCGATGTGGTGGAAGTCGGAAGAACGAACGAGAGCAATTGGTGAGATAATATGGCACATCACAACGGACCACGCAAGAAGACGCGGTATAAGTTCAAGAAGGATCTCCGAAGACGCGGTATCCCCCCGGTATCCACGGCGATTCAGGAGTTTGAGATCGGGCAGAGGGTTCACGTCGTGGTCGAGCCGAGTGTCCAGAAGGGCATGCCCCACCGGCGATTCCACGGGAAGACCGGCAGGGTTATCGGACAGCGCGGACGCGCATGGGTACTCGAGGTCAGGGATGGGGATGCGATAAAGCAGGTTATCGCAAGACCACAACATCTAAGAGCGCAGAAAGTATAATTCTCAAGCAGTAGTGATTGGCATGAAGGTAAAACGGATCGTTAGCGAAGAGCGGATACTGCTTCCTGAACTGCGTGATACACTTCTCGCTGTGGAAGCCGCCCGGCTCGAGTCTGGAGAGGAGATGTCCTATGAACTTCGCAAGAGCATCGAACATGCCAATCATCTCGCAAAGACGTCCGCTGATAAGGCTCGCGCCCTCGTCGAAGAGCTCATGAAGCTCGAGAAGATGAAGGAGGATATCGCCTACCGTATCGCGAATCTGATGCCGCGGACCCGGGATGAACTGCGAGCAATTTACGCTAAAGAACGATTTAACCTTACGACGGAAGAGCTCGACGAGATACTTGATCTGGTGATGACCCACTTCTAGCGGATGAGGTGGCGCCTATGAAGACCGAGAGGAAAGAGGAGAACGCGGTTATCATCGATATACTCCCCATGGGGTATGCGAATGATCCGCGTCCGGTTTATAAGCGTGAAGCAATAGTCCTCGCTGTCGGGGTGGACCAGTTCAAGCTGCTCGAGCTCATACCGAAAGCGGGTGCCGATATCCAGATCCATGACCGCGTCTACATCGGTGATGGAGAACGGGATAAGATCGAGCGCGTCAAGCGGCGGATCGGCTACGATGATCTGACGGCGACGGCAAAGCTTGAGCTCCCGTTTGTGGTCGAGCAGATAGTCCGGGAGAACGAGAAGCGGTTCGTCGACTTCTTCAATAAGTCTCTCCCGATCACGCCGAAGTTCCATATGCTCCATCTGCTCCCCGGCATCGGGAAGAAGCTGATGTGGGAAGTGATCGAGCAGCGGGAGAAGAAGCCGTTTGAGAGTTTTTCTGATATCTCAGGCCGGATCAAGTCGATGCCGCACCCGGATCGCATGATCATCAGCCGGATCCTGCGCGAGATCGAGGATCCAGACGAGAAATACCATATCTTTACACTGAAATGAGTGCACCAAAAGATCAGCACTTCCTTGTCGACAAGAGGGCCGTCGAGAAGATCGCCGGTTTTGTTGATGTCTCCGGCCGGAGGGTTCTTGAGATCGGGCCCGGTGAGGGTGTCCTCACCCGCGCCCTCCTTGACCGGGGCGCGCATGTCACCGCTGTAGAGATCGATCCCTCTCTTGTGGAGGAGCTTGAGTTCTTCTTCGCCGACGATATCGCGGGGGGGTGCCTGGAGATCATCCGTGGTGACGCGACGAAGGTAGACTTCCCGCCGTTTGATATCGTCGTTGCAAACCTCCCCTACTCCGCATCCTCAAAGATCACCTTCCGCCTGCTTGAGTGCGGGTTTGAGGCTGCGGTCCTTATGTACCAGAAGGAGTTTGCCCGGCGGATGATAGCGCAGCCCGGGAGGCCGGGTGTCGGGCGACTCTCGGTGATGGTGCAGACCTACGCATCGGTAAAGCCGCTGCTTGAACTCTCTCCAAATGCGTTCAGCCCAAAGCCACAGGTCCGCTCCTGGGTGGTCAGGATCACGCCGCACGATCCGCCGTATCCGCTCGCGGATGAGGGGGTCTATGCGGATGTCGTCAGGGTGCTCTTCTCATACCGGAGGAAGACCATCAGGAAGGCGCTCCGGAGCGGCAGGGACTCGTTTGCGCCTGAGGTGATCGAACAGGCGATCGCGGGTCTCTCCGACGATCTCCTGCAACAGCGGCCCGAGAACCTCTCACTTGAGGAGTTTGCGCTGATAGCAAACCGGATGAGCGCGTGCCTGGAACTGCCGGCGAGAGGGTGACGTGACTCTGGATCAGGTCTACTCTCCTGCTGAAGACTCAGAGCTCCTCCTCCGGGCGGCGCTCGGGGATGTTCGGCCGGCCGACCGGGTGCTTGAGGTCGGGACCGGGAGCGGTTACGTCGCGGCCTCCATTCAGGATCGGGTGGAGAGTCTTGTCGCGACTGAGATCAATCCTCATGCGGTGGCATCGGCCCACACCCGCGGCGTCGCTGTTGTCCGGACTGATCTCTTTGCCGGGCTCTCGGGCCCTTTCGACCTCGTCCTCTTTAACCCGCCTTACCTGCCGACGTCTCCTGAGGAGCGGATCGACGACTGGCTGGAGTATGCCCTTGATGGCGGCCCCACGGGGAGGGCGGTGATCGAGCGGTTCATCGCGGACGTTGGACGGGTGCTCTCGCCGTTTGGGCGGATACTGTTGCTCGTCTCGTCGCTGACAGATCCCGACGCCGTGCGGGAACTCTTCGCCCGCCAGGGGTTCGTCTCGTTCATCGTTGATAATGAGTCGCTTGAGGGCGAGACCCTCTTCGTGCTCAGGGCGATGCGTGACCTCTGCCGGATGAGCCCTGAGGGGATCTAATATTTTTCTGTCGGTTTTGCTTGCGAGGGGCGGGGGTCTGCCTGTAGCGCCCTGGATTGCCGTGGTTTAACACTACAGGGGCCCCCCGCCTCCCCCCGGGCCGGCTTTTCCGGGGTGATATCGCGACTACTGCCCCCTTCCTGTGGGGCGGGGGAGGAGCGCACGACCGGCGCCGGGCGGGGTGGGGGAGATAGGAGAGCAGTGTATGGCGAGATGCTTGTGGAACGCATGTTTGGGACTGCCTCCCCCGGCTGCGCCCCGCCCGGGCTCTTTCCCCGAGAACCCCCGCTCCTGCGCGGGAGCCCTATGGGAGGGCCAGCATGGTTCTCTTTGCCGGGGAGG
>JAAYND010000231.1 GCA_012521035.1 Methanomicrobiales archaeon | reverse complement strand
TCACTGATTACAGAGGGAGAGACCTCAAGACGCTCGGCGAGCAATCCCTGGGGGATATCGAAGCTCTGCCGCCACTTCTTCAAGGCCTGTCCCGGTGAGTCCGAAAGTGTGATCTCTCCTGCCATCTTCTCGGCAAGTTGATGCCGCACCCCGGATTTCATGCATCTAAGGATGTTCCCCGGACTTATAAAATTAGCGTATTAGTCTTCGACATTTCACGAAGATCGGCGATCCGGTACCATTACGCAACCCGTATATAGTATGCATCTCAATTATGATATAATGGTTGAAGCGGAAGATCTGCAGTCCCTGAAGGCGATCGCCCTGCTCGGCGGGTGCAACGGTCCGATATGGCTCTCATCGCAGTCGTTTGGAAATGAACTGGGTATCAGTCCCCAGACCGCCTCACGACGCCTTATCGCGCTTGAGCGCCAGCAGTTCATCGTCAGATCGATGAAGCCCGACGGTCAGCACGTCGCCATAACAAAGGCTGGCGAGGAGGAGCTGAGGCGGGAGTATGCAGATTATATCAGGATATTCAACCCGAAACGCAAGCACTACTCCCTGACCGGGACCGTGATCAGCGGACTTGGCGAGGGGCGCTACTACATGAGCATCCCTCACTACAAAGCGCAGTTCGATGAGCATCTCGGTTTTGAACCCTTCCCCGGCACCCTGAACATCAGGCTTGATCCGGCGAGCATCCAGACCCGGAGGGATCTTGAACATCTCAGGTGGGTCGAGGTCTCCGGGTTCACTGCTGACGAGAGGACGTTTGGCGGCGTCAAAACCCTCCCCTGCCGGATCAGGGGTGAAGTCTGTGCGATCGTCGAGCCATCCCGCACCCACTACCGGAATGACATCATCGAGGTCATCTCCGGGTGCGAACTGCGCAAGATCCTGGAACTGAACGATAACGATATGATCGAGGTGGAGATTACATATGATTGATGCAGCCATAGAGGCCCTGGTACGGGGCGAGTTCATTCTGCTATACGACTTTGACAACCGGGAACGCGAGACCGATTTCGCGATCCGGTCAGATGCGGTCACGCCCGCCCACATCAGGCAGATGCGTAAAGACGGTGGTGGGTTGATCTGCACCGCGGTGCATCCCGAAGCCGCGACGAGGCTCGGCCTCCCGTTCGCGCACGATCTCCTGCGTGACTGCGGCATCGTCGAGAGGGACGGTGAGATCCCGTACGACCGGAAGAACCATTCGTCGTTCTCGCTCTGGGTGAATCACCGGGAGACCTACACCGGCATCACCGACCGCGACCGCGCCCTGACCGTCACCGCCGTCGCCGGGGAGGTGGAGCGGTCGCTCAACGGTGGCGGGCACAACTTCGCGGCACACTTCCGCTCGCCCGGTCACGTCGCGCTCCTGCGGGCCGCCGACCGTCTGCTCGATGAGCGGCGCGGGCAGACCGAGCTCTCGATCGCGCTCGCGGTCATGGCGAATGTCACCCCGGCGGTGACGATCTGTGAGATGCTTGATGATGAGACCGGGTTTGCCCTCTCAAAGGAGGACGCGATGGACTACGCACAAAGGCATGGTCTCGTCTTTGTCGAGGGGCAGGATGTGCTCGACCGGTGGGAATCCCCCGGGGTCGGGAAGAGGTAACCCCATCTCTTTTGCGGCCGGCCAGGCCGGGTTTTAATTTTTTGGAACTCCCCCGGTATCCTCATCGCCGGCTCATGCAGCGCTCGCTGGATAGGCATGCGACAACGCATCGCTCCCGGTGCCGCCGGCAGATCCACTCCGGCAAAAAGTTGTCCCGTGATCTCCTTTTCTACACATTCTCAGGGTGATGCTCAGGAGGGCGCCAGATGCCGGGAGATACTCCGGAAAGGCAGCGCTCCTGCATTTTCAAAAATCATTTATACGATTGTATAATACCCTGAAACCGATGAAGAAAGATGCCGTGGCGTACCTGAATACAAGAAGAAAGGGGGATTTTATGGTGCAAAAGAACGAGGTCGCTACTTACTCTAAATATCGTTTTCAGATCATCGAGGTCTTTCATGATCACCGGAAGGATGCAACGCCTCCTGAGGAGAGGAAAGCCTTTATGGGAATGCTTGAGTACTGTGCCGCCAACGACTGCTCTTCTATCATCCTCTATGATCTCGCCGGCCTTGCAAAGGATATGGATATCGGGCTTGCCACGCTCAAAAACCTCAACGAACAATACATGGTCTACTTCGCATGCGGCGACTTCTTCGGATCCCGGGACGATCCGGATCTCCGGCGGGAGGCCATCAGTGACTTCATCGCGTATATGGAACGGTATCGGGAGGGAGCGAAGGCTGCTCGCACCCCGGCACCAAAGAAGGTGAAGAAAGAAGAGGGGCGCCCTATAGGCCGGCCGAGGGCGCTCAACGATGGGCAGGTGGAGGCCCTCATCACGGTACGGCGGGCCGGGGCGAGCATCGGCCAGATCTGCCGGATGTTTGGTGTGAGCAGGAGCACGGTCAGTAAGATCCTCGCGGATTATCCTGAGCTGAAAGGGACGTGGAAGGGGGGAGAGCAGAAGGTGGATTGAGGACGTGATGCCGGTTCGTGCGGGATCTTACCATGTTTTGAGGAGATCCATGACCTGGCCGGTAACCCCCTGCCCCCGGAATCCGGTTGTAATGATTCGCCCGAAGAGAGAAGATGCCGGCCGCCCCTTCTGCCCTTCATGCCACAAAAACCTGGAGATGCCCATGCCCCTGGCTGAATGCAAACCTGTATCTCGACAGGAATGTACTCTGGAGCATGAAACAATGAATGCCGCCGAAATGAGACCTGAATAACCTTTTTGTGTTACCGCCCTCAATAGGGTAAGTGTATGCGCGAGCTGCATGTGATGAAAAAATCGCACATACGGTTTCTGGAAGATGGGAGGGCAGTAACGCTTTCTTCTTGTTCGGAGGCATTGTTGAGCCTATATCAGTGATTGGCTGGAGATCGGTTTGATGGCAGGCGAAAGAGATCAAAAATATTTAGATGCTATATTAACTCCGATACGGATTTGTGCAGATTATAAACCGAAAATGGGTAAAGGAAACCGAAATTCACTGGATTTAGAAAGCTTCCAGAAGCTTTACAGGGCTGACCCCTTCTACAATTGGTTCGGATTATACAATCCGCTAATGTATACTGCACATAAAGCCGCAGGTGCTATGACAAGTATATATCGCCAGTTAGGGATAGGGGGTGAGAACTTATTCCGCGAGATAATTATAGACGAACTTGGCCTGACAGATGAACAGGCAAATTGGTCGTACACCATTGAGACAGGGAGAGGAACCAGAACCCTCAAGCTTGATGGAAGAATTCAGTTTGACCATATAAGGGATCAAAATAAGCGTAATACTGTCAGGAGCTGGATGGAAGATGTTGCCAGGATGATGGAAGTGGATCCTGGTATCGCCAGAAATCTAAAAGGGGTTGTTTTTGAGGTACGACAGGGGTATAAGAGCAAAGATTCAAAGAGGCAAAATGCAGATCTCGCCAATGCTGCCGCAGCATATGCTAAGGGGGGTTATCTGCCATGCATGCTTCTGTTATCAATGCAGATTGATGAGGATATCGTAACCAGGTATCGCTCTGGAAATTATGCTCTGCTGGTAGGTAGCATTTCTGATGACTCACCTCTCACCTCGACCTATGATTTCATGCGCGAAGTCATTGGCTACGATCTGGCGGGATTCTTCGATCGCCACAGCAACACTTTGAAAAATGAGATGGATAGAATACTGGAACTCTTACTGCGTGGAGACCATTGATCATGAGCATTCGAGAGTGGGATGATCGCGAGCTCTTAAAACAACGCTCTGATCTCACATTCAAGCACAATATTGATAAATCCCGTCATGGTTGGATAAGGCTGACTCCGGCATATTCTTTGAAGATCGTAAACGAGATACTGGAGTCGCAAGATGAAAGACAGCGCGTATTTGATCCGTTTTCAGGAACAAGCACAACCGCATTGTGTGCGGCTATGAAAGGCCACGCTGGCTACGGGATGGAGATCAACCCATTCCTGGTCTGGCTGGGAAAGGTCAAGCTGGCGAGTTATGATCAGAGCTCTCTTAGCGAGTGTGTTGAATCCGCCGAACAAATAATTGATTTAATCCGGACCGGGAAAATCAAGGCCGCGAAACCACCTGATCTGTTTAATATTAATCGTTGGTGGAGCGAAGAGCGCCTGGAGTTTCTCTGCCTGGTTAAGGCTGGAATTGAGGAATTGTACCCTGCCCAAAGCTCACCAAAAGATCTACTGTACATCGCGTTTTGTCGCACCCTGATTAATCTCTCTAACGCAGCTTTCAACCACCAATCGATGTCTTTTAAAAAGACAGGAGGACAAACACAGCTTACTCTCCTGGAAACGACAACGCGAGAGGTGGATATCCAGGTATTTAGAGAGAATCTGTCTTTTGTGATCGAAGGAGCTTTTGCGAATCCCGGAGATCCCGGAGAAGTTATCCAGGGCGATTCGCGAAATGTGGATCACTATACCAACGAAAAGTTTGACCTGCTGATAACCTCTCCTCCTTATCCTAACAGGATGTCTTATATTCGAGAATTAAGGCCGTACATGTATTGGCTGGGGTACTTAAATCAGTCCAGAGAGGCTGGAGAACTGGATTGGAGATCTATCGGGGGAACCTGGGGCATAGCAACCAGCAGGTTGAATGACTGGTGTAAAGATGAGAGCTCATACTTCCCCGGGTACCTGACTGAAGTGATTGAGAGCGTAAAAAAATCTGACACAAAATCGAGTGAAGTTCTAGCGAACTACATCGGGAAATACTTCGAGGATATCTGGTACCATCTGACCTCTGTAAGGAAGGTAATGGAACCCGAAAGCGAGATCCACTATATCATCGGCAACTCAAAATACTACGATACCATCATCCCGAGCGAGAGGGTCTTTCGGGATATGATGGAAAAGATCGGCTTTGAGAGTTGTAACATAAAGCGAATCCGGAAGAGGAACTCAAAGAAGGAACTTTTTGAGTTCGATGTCCATGCTATCGCGGTGTAGTGGTGGTTGCCGGATACTGGTATGTGACTATGTCGCCGGCGGATGCCTCATCCCTGCACCGGTAGCGGGGAAATCACCCGCAAAAAAAAGGTTTTCGGAGGTAGAGCGTGTCTCTACATCTGCACCTGGGAGAGCGCATCGTAGACGATCTTTCTGTAGATCTCAGGTTGCGTCCCGTACTCCTCCTGGGCCTTCCGTGAGTCTGCGGTTGTGCCGAGAGCATCCAGGCGGTCCAGGGTCTCGCGTGCGGTATCCAGCACCCAGAGGTCGCGGGTCTCGCGGTCCACAACCGTTATCGACTCCGCGTTGACCGAGACCAGACAGTTCCCCTCCTGGGTAACGAAGAGGTTTGGTTTGCCGACGACGGCGACGAATGCCGGTGCTTCGATCCGGGCGAGCTGCTGCATCGCCTCCGGCCGGTAGGATCCCGCCATGATGAAGAATGTGCCCGTGGGGTCGATCACCCTTCCGCGGTAGAAGATGTTCTGATCGCCCTGCCGCTGCTTCTCAGTGAGGGTTCCCACGATGAAGATGCGGTTGCTCCTGATGCCGGTCGGGAAGATGACGTAGTTCGGGCTCTTCTCATCGTCATCCTCCTTGAACTGGTAGCGCGTCTCGCGAAACTCAGAGGCAAAGATCCGACGCGCCGGTTCTCGCTCGAACGTAGCCTGAGGTCTCATGCTGCCTCACCTCCGGCACGGTTCAGCAATGCAGCCAGTTCTTCGGGCTTGAACGTGACCGGAACACAGGAGTCGACGAGCATCCTGCCGGCGAACTCGCCACCGCTACAGGTGTAGTAACGCCCGAGCACCGCGTTCCTGACGCGGTAGAAGATCTCGTCCATGCCGATCGGGTTAGACTCTGCGATCGATATGGCCTCATCGAGCGTGATCCCGGTGAGCTTCTCGACGAGGTCGCGCTGTATCAGGATGTTTCGAGCACGCTCTCCATCGTCCAGGACTCCCTTCAGGCGGAGGTCATACCGGAAGTTCGACTGGATCTCATGCACCGGGCAGTAATTCTGCCGGGAGAGGCTCCGGTTACATCCCTCGACGGGGCAGCGCTTGATCAGGCCTGATCCCGGGGCAACATGGACCAGAGCACCCTGGATCTCGGTCTCATTACGCCCGACCTCGATATCACCCTCATCTGCGATGTACATGGCAGTGTTCAGGGTGAGGGAGAGTCTGCCGTTGTATTCATCGACGGTGGCGTAATAGATGTTGTAGACGGTATCGAGTTCAAGTTTCTCCTTGCCCTCTTCCTTCCAGATGACGAACTTGATGGTGCCGCTCTCGTCGCCGAGAAGTCCGGTCTGGAGCATCCGTTCGTGGAGGACATCCCAGTCCTGGATGACCTTGGCGCGCACGCTTCCCACCCCGGGCGTGAGCTCCGCAGACGGTGTGATCGAAGGGAGGAGCGGGACATCCTTCTCCATCTGCGATATGGTCGTGCCCGAGTGGATCTTCAGGTTCGGTGAACCTCTGTACTCATCGACGACCGCTGACTCGATCCGGTACCAGTGACCGTACTCCATAGCAGGAGCGTTTGCGCGGCTCCAGACGACGAAACGCATGGCACCGCTCGAGTCCGCGATGATCCCGTTCTGCGCGATCGAGGGAGATATCGATGGGGTCAGGGAGACGATCTTTCCCTCGATTGTCACCCATTCGCCGGGCGCGATCTCGTTTATCGGACGGAGGTCGGAGGATGAGCTCCCGAGGTTCGGGAGGTTGTGTTCCCGGGCGAGGTCGCCCGTCACCGTCCGCTCGGCCTCGGCGACGTTGACACCGAATTCTTCGACAAGACGGCGGAGGCGCGACTCGATCTTCTGGCGATCGGGCTGTGCGCCACTTGATTCTAGTTTCCTGGAGATTCTCTCTGTTACTTCTGATAGATTCATCACTTACATCTCCAATCTGTAGTTTGCTCTGGTAGGGTATTAAGGATCGGAGTGCGGGGTGAAAGTGAACGGGTGCGATCGGATGCCCGGAGGTCGGTGGGATCTGCCTCGTTCTGCGATAGCGTGGTATATATGCACTGGGGGTGCCGGGCTGCGTATGGCAGCCCGGGGAGGTCTGTGTCGGGTCGGCCCCGCCTCGTACCGGGAAAAGGCATCCTGCAAGCGTTGTTTTGTAGATCCGAAGTGAATATAGCGGTGTGCGCGCCCTGCCGCTCCATCGGTGCGCCAGTTTGCGGGGGCGCAACCTCAGCAAACGTGGCCGGAACCCGGGGTGAGTACCGCCGGCGGTCGGGCCAGCACGGAGTCTCCCGCCCTCTCGATCGCGTCGCAGCCAGTCGAGAAGACAGACGGCCTCCCACGCCGATGACCACCAGAAAGCCCTCAAGGCTGCGACCGCGAACTTCCGCGCGAGCGTCCAGCACCAGACCGTCACCACCGATCGGAAGGTCCAGGAGACGCCCCGGCTCTCACACCACCAGACCTGCCGCATCCTCCACGGCTACACGAAGCACGGGATGACCCGGGCCGGCGGTCGCCGGGGATGTGGATGTATACATGGTGCGCCTGCAGGAAGACCTCTTCTCATTCGATGCTCCCATCTACCGGCGCCGGGCTGGCGGTGGCGTGGTGTGGCTGGATGAGGATGGCGGCCGGGACGGCGGTCCTGACTCTTGCACCTTTGCGACAGGTTTCGTACAGGTTTGCACCACCTGTCGCAAAGATCAAACAGCCCGGAACAGCGCCGGCTCTATCAATACCTGGATAGAAAGAGGCGTCTCTCTAAGTACTGAATTACACCAGAATACCCACACAGTCACAGGCACCGGTTCGGGGGGGTGAGTGAGTCTCTGTGCGTGAAAACCGGAATGGTGCAAGTGATCCTGAGATACGGCCTATACAGACCGAAAACACCGATCAAGATCCATTAAGCCGGCCGCTCATTGGCATCACCCGGTGCAACGTAGTGTAAAGCGGGGATCTGTGGTGCAAGAGTCCCCGCCGGGTGCTGGACCGGCCGCACAGGAAAAATATGCAGGGGATGATCGGGAGGTAGTGATCTTATCCGGATGTGAGGGGCATCCTCCGGTGTGCTTCTTTGAGTTGGGCCGGGTCGGTGGTGGTGAGCCGGATCCGGGAGGGAGCGTGGACCATTCTGTTCGTCGTGCTCTTCTGGGTGGCGCGGGAGGAGGCGGTGAGCGCCCCTCTCTTTGTGAGGTGGGGGTAACGAGTATCTTCTCCGCGAAGATCCTCGTTACCGGCGCAGCCGGGGTCCGGGTACTCGACACTGACCTCCTGGTTGCCGGGATCTACGTGACGCTGAATATGATGAACCCGGCGTCACACCAGCCGATATCCCGCTCCTTTCTTGCGGAGCATGCCGATCTTTCGCATATCGTCAAGCAACCCCTTAACGAAGTCGAAGTCGAGATCCAGTGCGAGCTCCTCGATCTCTCCTGACAACTCAAACGTGGAGGTCTGCAGGTGATCAAAGATCTCCCTGGCCGTCACCACCCCCCGCCCTTTGAGAGATTCTCCGATCTTCATCATGGCGGTCCGTTTTGCGTAGACATCGTTCCTGAACTCATCATACTCGTCGAACTCGATATCCATGTCGCTTACGAGCTCATCTAAATCCGTGATCTTTATCATGCTGATCGCTTCTACGCTGAACTCCAGGCGGAACCTGGGGTCGGACATGATGATCATACGGGTCTTGATGCCGTGTTTCTTCAGGATCTCAGATCCGACCTCATCAATGACCCTCCCTGAAAATGAGGTGATCAGGTCTCCGGGCTCGATCTGCTCGTCCAGGATCAGCTCTCCGTCTTCTGTCCTCCGGACCTTCCCGCTCTGCTCAAAGAGGATGAAGACCTCCCGGATCCTGAGGTACTCCGCGACCACCCTCTCCACCTCATCCTCATCGGCCTCCTCCGCCCAGAGCGATTGGTAGAGCTCAGAGAGGCTCTCCTCCGGTATGACTGAGGTGATCGTTTCGCCGGGAGGATACTGTTTGAGGAATTCTGCGGCGCCTTCTTCCTTCTCCTCCAGCAAGACCAGGATATTCTTGAGCCATGGATAGGCTTTATCGTCCTCCTCGATCTGCGAGAGCCCCTCCTCGATTGCGGCTCTAAAATTCCGGATACTCCCGATGACCTCGGTCGACTGTATCGTGGCATCTCTGCGCACGACGCGGACCGGTATGCCATCACCTCGAAGCGCACCGGCAACCATTTTTGCTTCGTCCGGTTCATAGAACTCCAGACTTTGTTCAAGCACCATGTATATCTCTTC
>JAAYND010000230.1 GCA_012521035.1 Methanomicrobiales archaeon | reverse complement strand
CTCATCGCCCTGCTCTTCACGATCGTGATGATGTTCTCGACGCAGGGCGGCAACATCGTGGCGCTGCAGTTCGACGTCGTCCGGATCGCCATCCCGCTCACGCTCTACTTCCTGATCATGTTCTTCGCAAGCTTCTGGATGAGCTGGAAGATCGGTGTCGACTACGGGAAGTCAACGTCGCTTGCATTCACCGCCGCGAGCAACAACTTCGAGCTCGCCATCGCCGTTGCCATCGGGGTCTTCGGGATCGGCTCCGGCGTGGCGTTTGCCACCGTTGTCGGGCCGCTGCTCGAGGTGCCGGTGCTGATCTCACTCGTGAACGTCGCCCTCCGGCTCCGGGACCGCTGGTATGGAGGAGCGGTCGAGGCATATTGTCCTGCGCCACATGAGGGATTACCCTGAAGAACGAACTTGTCATCGAATGGAAACACATCGGAAGAGATATCGAGAGCACCCGTGAGCGCTGCGGCGCGACCGGAAGGACGGTGATTGACGTCGTCGAGCAGATTCGCCCCATCCTTGAGGAAGAAGGGATCGCGGTCCGGTTCATCGAGACCGTCCTTGAAACCGAGGCGATAGAGGACTCAAACAGCATCCTCTTCAACGGCGTACCGCTTGAGAACCTCATCGAAGGCATGGAGGTTACCAGCACGCCCTGCGCCTCCTGCGCCTGCATCACCGGGCAGGACGACGTCGAGTGCCGTGCGGTCGAGTACGACGGCAAGCGATATGAGTCGATCCCGCCGGAGCTGATCGCCCGGGCGGCGCTGAAGGCGCTCGGCCTGGAGTGATCTCGTGACGAAGAGGGCCCTCTTCGTCTGTACCCATAACGCCGCCCGGGCACGACTGCATTGCAGTATCCCGGATGGACGGTCAAGAGCAACCTCCCTCCGCTCGAGGAGCCGGAGGACGTCCCGGAAGGTGCGATCGTATGAGCAAGAAGAAGCCCGACCACGCGGACAAGTTCACCTGGACGGAGGACGAGATCGAGGTCGTCGGCCACGAGCCGGTGACCGACGAGGACCGGCGCCGGGTGCTGCGGGAGCACGATCGGCAATGATGGCCCCTATCCCTCTCGCATCACCGTTTTAAGCAGAACTTTCGCAGGCAAGTTTTGCGCAGTCCATGGTGATAGCCCGTAGCCGGGGACCCTCAACCGGCAGACCACACTCCCTCCGGTCGTGGCGTCTGCCTGATCTTCTCTTCCTGTCCGGGCTCTCAGACGACCATGACCGGCTCGAACCTCGCCGGTCATCGTCTGGTAGGAAGTGCTCGTCGCGCCGTGCTCCGCACCACGCTCCTCGCACGGAGGGGTGGCCTTGCGCCACCCCTCAACGAGACCCCACCGCCCGGCGCTCCGCGCCTCCTCCCGCCCCCTCGGGGGGCGGGCAGTGGAGGGCGATAGGCCCGGCCGGAGGGATAGGCCAGTATCCCTCCGGCCTGGTTGCGGGAGAGCGAGGGGCATCCTCCGGTGCGGGGAAACGTAGGGACAACCACCTGTCTCGATACCACGCCGAGCGGGGGCGAGGGCATCCGGGACACCAGGCATTAAAAGAAAAGAGGGCGATGTTCCGAAGCGCGCCCGAGCGATGGCGCTCGCCCGTCTGGTGGGACCCGGTCACCCCTCACTCTTCCTCGACCGGCTCAAGGAGAAGAACCTTCACCTTCTTCCCCACCCATTCGGCCGGCAGGTAGACGTGAGCACTGTTCCCGTGCTTTGTCACCTTCTTATCGGCCATCCCGTACGCATTGATCCGGATCTCGAAAACTTCGCTACTCATTACTATCACATACGAGGCCCATACGGATAAAACCATTGTATGTGTAATGTATTTGTATTACACATACATTTAAATACTCAGCCATCCTATACTATAATAGTGAGCCGAGAAGCGCTCGCTGGAGGAATCAAGAGATGACACTCAAGAAAATCGGAAGGCTGGCCCTGAACGACGGCCGGCTCCGGGTGGAGATCGACACGGTCGGATCGTTCCACTTCGACAACAACTGCCTGGTCGGCGAGGACGGCCGGCGGCACGGCTACGCGATGCCGAGCACGACGGGAAAAGCGGTGAACCTGCACCTGACCGAAGGAGCGCTCTGCACGGTGATCAAGTCACAACTCCTGCAGGTCGTCAGCGGGAACATTCGAAAAGCGGCAGTGTTCGAGGTGGCGTAAATGTCCTGGACAGACGCAACAGCCACCACGAGCCCCTGCACAGAAGTGATCGGCGGGCAGCCCCTTAACCCTTCCGGGCGCCCCCT
>JAAYND010000229.1 GCA_012521035.1 Methanomicrobiales archaeon | reverse complement strand
CCGGCCGCCGATGGATAGAGATATACCGGCCCATGCCCCACCTCTATACATGAATCCACGGGTTCTTGAGGTGCTGGCGGCTCTCGGATGCCTGATACTGTTTATCATCCTGCTGGTACTGCTCCCCACGCAGATGGGGGAGTTAAAGGGGTTGGCGTACGTCATAGCGCTGGTCGTCTTCATCAGTGCACTCAGCACAGCAGGCTACATGATCGATAAGGTGGCCGCCTGAACAACCCCTATTTTCAGAGGGAACCCCTGCACAGGGGTTCATCACCGAGAGACCCCCGGCGCCCCTACTTCTTCCGTGCAGTCTTCTTGAGGCGGTAGTAACTCAGGGGGTGGTTGACCCGCTCGCAGTCCTTGTTCTGGTTGACACAGAGGCCGAACGTGCGCATGGTGGGACACGACGGCGGCGTGTACTCGGTGCCGCCCCCGCCGGTTATATGCTCCACCTGGTACATCGTCTTATCCGGGTCGAAGTCGGGCGCCTGCGCGAATATCTCTGCGATCTCTATGATGCTCATCCCGATGGTGTGGAGGAACGACGTCACGGCAAACCGGCCCATATGCGTCAGGTTCGCGCCGGTGGTGATCGCCTGGATGAGGGCGCTGATGCAGGGCGGGAACGCCTCCTCCTGGACCTCACCGAACTGCTCAAGGATCTGCTGCTGGTAGGCGGCGGCGATCTCCCGTGTGACCGGTTCAAGGCGCTCGCAGATCGCCGCCGGGACACGGAGCGGCATCTGGTCGACGAGGATAACCCGGATCCGCTCCCGGATCAGCTCATCGATCTCGCCCGGTGAGAGGTGCACAACACCCTGCCGCACAACCCTGTTGACGAGACGCCATCGCAGGTCACGCAGGTACGGCACCAGCTCGACGTACCCGGTGACCGGCATGGTGGCGGCATCGGTGCTGATACCGATACTCCAGGCAACGAACTCCCGTATATCCGGATCCTCAACCTCCAGGTAGAACGATGCACGCTCCGCTTCGTAGCGCGCGAGCCTGTCGATGAGGGACCGGTTGCCGCTACAGGAGACGAGCACCCGGGCGAGCGCGTAACTCGCTATCTCGTACTCGGGCTTGAGATTCTGTGTGCCTTCCTCCGGAAACTCCCTCTTCGGGGAGAGTGCCGCGAGAACCCGATCCCGCGCCCGCTCAAGCGCCAGGGCCCCGGGGGCGCTAGAGAGGAACTCCTCAAGCGACTCGACGTGCCGGCGGGCAAGCTGCTGGGATTCTTTTAAAAAAGGATATTTGATAAGTTCTTTCCGATCAATTTCCATCAATCGGCCTCAATCCGAGGAGCGAGGAGGTACTCGACGTGACCGTTGCCATCTGCAATGTCAAAGGTGAACCGGACCGGGTGGTCGATACCCAGGTGCACCTCAACCTCCTCCGCGCGTGCCATGACCCGGCCCATGTCCTTCAGGTAGTCGAGGGAGAAGAGGGAGCGGGCCTGCACGGGGTTGAGTGCGATGAGTTCGTCCTCGCCGAGAGCGAGCTTGATGTGATCGGTATCCCCCTCCGCCTCCATATAGAACGTCATGGCCTCGGGGTCGATCCCGAGAGCGATCTTGTCGGATATGACGGAGGCCGCTTTGATGGCGTTGTTTAACGCATCTCCACGGAGAACTGCCTTGCCGGGGAGATCGATCGCCGGTGGGTTTGGATCCTTCCGGATGGTGTTGACATCAAGAAGCGTTATCGAGTAACGGTAGCCCCCGAAGTTCAGCTCCAGTTTCCGGTCCTCATCGATCAGGTTGAGCGCCAGCGCATCGCCTTTGCCCATCATCCCGATGATGTTCTTCATCTTTGTGATATCCAGACCCGCCTCTCCGGCGGTAGCCGAGAATGAGTTGAATGCCGTACTCTGGAGATCCAGGGAGATCATAGCCACGTTCGCGGTATCGACAGCCCGCGTCCGGATATGGTCCTCTGCCGTATGCAGACGGCATTCTGTCACCAGTGCGGCGATCGCGTCGATGGATTCCCGAAATATATCTGCATCAATCGTTGCCTTTAACATTGTGACCCCTTATTAAACTCTCGTCTGGAGTATATATTCTCACTTTCTCTTATAGT
>JAAYND010000228.1 GCA_012521035.1 Methanomicrobiales archaeon | reverse complement strand
GCAAGCTCGAGGACATCCTGGAGGGTGTGTGTGACGACGATGCAGGGGATACCGGCATTCGCGATCTGATCGCGAAGTTCCTTCCTCATCGCACTCTTGGCCCGCATGTCGACCGCAGCGAGGGGTTCATCGAGGAGGAGGAGCTCCGGTTCAAGAACCAGCGCCCGGGCGAGGGCCACCCGCTGCCGCTGCCCCCCCGAGAGCCGGCTGACATTAACATTCGCCTGATCCGCAAGCCTCATCGCAGCGAGATGCTCTGCTACAGATGCATCGATCTCTGACTTTGAGATCTTCCTGCACCGGAGACCGAACGCCACGTTCTCGGCGACGGTCATGTGCGGGAAGAGGGCATAGGACTGGAAGAGGTGTCCGATGTTCCGCCTCTCCGTGGAGATGTTGATACCCCTCTCTGATGAGAAGAGCGTCCTCTCCCCGAGTGTGATCTCACCCCGGTCAGGCGTGAGGATGCCCGAGATCAGGTTCAGCACCGTGGACTTGCCCGCACCGTTCTCACCGATGAGGACGAGGGTCTCCCCCAGTTCGACCGAGAACGCGACATCGAGGGCGAAGTCACGCAGTTGCCTGACGGCGTGGATGGAGAACATCAGAACTTCCTCCGTGTGACGACCTTCACCGCAGCGATCACAGCAAACGATATCACGACAAGTATGATCGCAAGACTGATCGCGGCATCGAGATCGCCCTGCATGGTTGTGTAGATCGCAAGCGGCATCGTCTGGGTTCTGCCCTGGAAGTTCCCGGCGAACATGATCGTGGCGCCGAACTCACCGAGAGCCCGGGCAAACGAGAGTATCGCCCCTGATATGAGCCCGCCCCACGCAAGCGGGATGGTGACCCGGAAGGCGACTGTCCAGGGGGATGCGCCGAGGGTCCGTGCTGCATCCTCATAGAGCCGATCGACCGCCTCAAAACTCGCCTTCGCCTGCCTGATGTAGAACGGCGAGGCCACAAAGACCTGGGCCAGTATCACCGCGACCGTGGTGAAGGCGATATGGATACCGAAGAGGTCGAGGTACTGCCCGACGACCCCCCGGCGCCCGAAGGCCATGAGGAGCGCAATACCCGCCACCGCCGGCGGCAGGACGATCGGAAGATCGGTCAGGGTGTCGACGAGATCCCTGCCCCGATAGTCGTGCCGGGCGTTTGCCAGGGCGAGCGGCGTCCCGAATATGACGACGATCACCGTGCTTATCGTCGCGGTGACGAGGGAGAGGGAGAGAGCATCAAGCACCACCGGTTCTGTAAGCGACCGGATGAAGGCTTCCGGCGCTATGCGCAGGAAGAGCGATGCTACCGGTATCGTGACGAAGAGAAGGAAGAGAGAGAGAAGAACCGCGACGAGGAGGGTGAGTATCACCCTTCCTGCTCGCGGCCGGCTGTTATGCCGGAGCGCTTCACTTCCCAACTGGAATCGGGTCAAATCCATAATCAGTCAGTATGGCGCTGCCGTCCGGACCGCGGACGAATGCTATGAACGACTCTGCCTCAGCCTTGTGTGGCGATTCAGCAAGGACGCCGAGCGGGTAGATGGGATTTTCGGTGACGTACTTTGACGGGATCTCAAACCGCTTCAGCTTGTCCCGGTCATCCTTGGAGATGTCGGACTTGTAGACGAACGATGCATCCGCTTCGCCGAGGGTCAGTTTGGGCATCACGGAGGTCACCGCGGTCTCTTCAGATATGACGTTTGCCATAACGGCATCGCGGTAAGCCTCACCATACTCAGGATCGGCGGCCATGTTGTCGAGCAGCTGCCGGGTGTAGTCACCGAAGGGAACTTCCTTGGTGCCTATGACGAGTTTCACACCGGGCTTTGCAAGATCTGCGAGGCCTTCGATACCTGCGGGGTTGTCCGCCGGGGTGACCATGATCAGACAGTTCTCAACGAACTGAGCCACGGTCTCATCAACCATAAACCCGCCGTCCTTGAGAATGTTCATGTGCTTCATGTTCGCAGAGACGAATATATCAGCGTCTGCTCCCTGTTCGATCTGTGTGCGGAGATCCTGTGAACCGCTGAAGACGAGCGCAACTTTGATATTTTCGTTCTCTGCCTCAAAGGCCTTGCCGATATCAGTAAAGGCGCCTGTGAGCGATGCTGCCGTAAAGACGTTCAGAGTTACTGCGTCACCGGGGGTCTCCTGGGTGTCAGTGCATCCTGCAACCAGAAGGCCGGCGATGATCAGAAGACTTACTGCAACAAGAGTTGCCGGAGTCGACCTTTTCATAAAAACACCTTAGCCATAAGGAATTTCGATTCAAGGTATTTAATTTGATGTGCTTTATATCCTGGTCAACTAATTGTAGTTTACACGAAACAGGTCATATTTGAATCATATGATCTTACCATAGGATACCCCGGGGAGATAAAAGTCAGATATTAATTAAAAGAGCTTTCCAGACGGGTAGAAGTAAACCAAATCTGCTCGGGGTTCGGTTAACCCATGGAGGCGGGGGCCGAATGGGATGTCGCCACCACCTGGGGAGGCAACTCAACCGCGCCGCCACCGCTCTACCTCATCCAGGAGCTCGCGACGGAATCCCTCGATGCGCTCGTTCACCATTCTGACGAGAGGTTCTTCATCATTGATGCTCTCGTATGAGCGGCTTCGGCTCCGGGCCTCCTCAAGCGCTCTTGCTTTCGTCAGTTCACCGACAACGGACTGTGCCATATTCGAGTACTCGCCACTCTCAACCTTCTCTCGTAGCCACCTGTAGAGGTGACCGGGTAATCGCACGCCCACCTGTTTGCCTGAGACGCTATCGGAAGATTCCATCTTTCCTACTACAGATATCCACCAGGACAATTATATTGTGTCGTTTTTATTTTTCCTGCGAAATACCAGTAGATACCTATCGGTATCGTTAAGACTCTGGAAGCATATGCCATTAGCATGGAACAGGGCTGGCAGACTATCTGGATATCAAGAGCAGGGCAAATCTGCATTATTTCCAGTGACAGGAGAAGAGGTAGATGCGCAGACCCGGGAAGGCTCCAGTCGTAACACCTCCGGCAGATGATATCGATGGGGGCGCGCCTGCCCTCTGCCCTTTCTGCGGATACCATCACCACATCAAAGACGTGATAGCTGTTCATCCAGGGCTGCACTCCATCCGTCGGTGTCTCGGGTGTGGCCTCCGGTTCGATAGCAGAGAAAGACTGTGCCCCTGGTGTGGTTCGCCGGGCGAGTACCTGGGGGCTGTCGCTGTGCCTGATAGAGGCCTGTACATACAGTACCGGTGCCACAGATGCAGCCAGGGCTTTATGATCCAGAATGATCGATGATGCTTGATATCTACCAGACCGGACAGGTGCAGAGATACCCGATCTCTCCCTCAGAAATCCAGGAGATCCCTGCAGAGAGGTGCAACCGGCCCGAGGCGCAAACACCCGGACGTTGCACCGGAGAGCCCGCACGAGATGCTCTCAACCGCGCGGATGACACCCCTCCTTCGGTCGCCAGGGAGAAGGGGTGCGGCAACCCTCTGGCAGAGGGTTCCCGCCCCTCCCTCTGGAACACAGAGAGATCTTGAGGCCGGGAGTTTCAGGTTCCGATCGTCCAGCTGCTCATGTAGGTCTCCTGCTCCGGTGTCAACCGGTCGATGGAGAGGCCAAGGGATGTGAGTTTCAGTCGTGCCACCTCCTCATCGATGGCCGAGGGGACGTCATGCACACCTGGAGCAAGCTCCCGGCCGTGCTTTGCGATATATTCCGCCGAGAGGGCCTGGACTGAGAAACTCAGGTCCATCACCTCGATGGGGTGGCCCATTCCCTTCGGTGTTGCGAGGTTCACGAGCCTCCCCTCGGCGAGGATATGGATGGCCCTGCCGCCGAGGATGTAGGTATCGATACCATCACGGTGGACGGTGGAGTCGGCGTGTGACCTGAGCCAATCTACGTTGATCTCCACGTTGAAGTGCCCGGCGTTGGCGAGGATGGCCCCGTCCTTCAGGTTCGGGAAGTGTCGCTCCGTTATGACACTCATGTTCCCGGTTGTCGTGACGAAGATGTCGCCGAGGGAGGCCGCCTCATCCATCGTCATGACGTCAAACCCATCCATGTGCGCCTCAAGCGCCCTCCTCGGGTCAACCTCGGTCACGATGACGCGGG
>JAAYND010000227.1 GCA_012521035.1 Methanomicrobiales archaeon | reverse complement strand
GACTGCGGGAAAGAGTGTGAAGTCCCCTTCAAGCCGACCGAAGGAAGACCTGTATATTGCCAGGACTGCTTCCAGAAGCACAGAAAGCCCCGGTACTAAACCAGAATCAATCCATTTTTCAAGAACCAGGCTACCCTGGTGGAGCCGCGCCGGGGCTGGAGTCATGCTACGATAACAGATAAACAACTCTTCCGCCTACATACCATTCATGGGAAGTGCCCCGGAGCGTCGCAGGGGTCTTGAAGATATTCCCCCGCACTGGACCGTGCGGTCTATCGTCGCCACACTGAGGGAGGCAAAGCCCTACCTTGAGCAGAGGTATCACGTACGGGAGATCAGTGTGTTTGGCTCCTACGCACGAAACGAGCAGAACCCGGAGAGTGACCTGGACATCCTGATCGACCTCGATGAGCCCCTCGGGTGGGATATCGTGGACCTCAAAGAGGATCTGGAAGGGATACTCGGCATTCCCGTGGATCCTGTCCTGAAAGGCGGAATTTCCCGGCGACCGGGACTCTTCCGTGCCATCGAAGAGGACGCGGTGTATGTCTGAGCGCGATGAAATTCTCCTCTTCGAAGACATTCTTGAAGCTATCAGCCGCATCGAGGAGTATACTCGAAGGAAGGCTACACAAAAAAAAACAACGACCCCGGGCCTATATCAGCCCGAGATCTGAGTAGAGGCGGTCCCGGATCCCGTGGAGGGCATCCGCGGCCCGGGACTCGCGCCGGGTCACGGGCTCACCGGCCCGCACCGCTTCGACGACCACCGGATCGAACGGGATCTTCCCTGCCAGGGTGAGCCCTTCTTTCGCGCAGAACTCCTCGATATCCCGGCAGATATCATCCGCAAGGTCGAAGCGGTTGATCACGACGAATATCTGGACCTCGAACCGCCGGCAGACGGTCACCAGGCGCTCAAGGTCATGGAGCGCTGCAACTCCCGGCTCCGTCACGATGAGGACCGCGTTCATGCCGCTGACCGTCGCGATCAGCGGGCAGCCGATCCCCGGCGGACCGTCGGCGAGCATCAGGTCGGCACCCTCCGAGAGGGCGACGGCCCGCTTCTTCACCTCGACGACGAGCAACCCTGAGTTCCCCGAACCCGGGAAGAGCCGGGCGTGGGCGAGTTTCCCGAGGTCCGTCTCCGATGTGTAGATCTCACCGCAGACATGCGGCACCATCTCGATCGCACCCATGGGACAGACGTATGCGCAGACACCGCAGCCTTCGCAGTGGAGGGTATCCACCACCCAGTTGTCATCCTGGCGCACGATCGCCCCGAACCGGCAGCGGTCAGCGCATATGCCGCAGTCGCTACAGAGGTCGTGGTCGATCAGGCCTACCTCAAGCCCATGGAACTCCTCGGTGGTGAGCCTGCGGGGGTCGAGGAGGAGAGCAAGGTTTGCTGCATCCACGTCGCAGTCGGCGAGAACCTGCGGCACCCCGCCGATATCGGCGAGCGCCGCCGCAACCATCGTCTTTCCGGTGCCACCTTTGCCGCTGATGACGGCGAGCCGGATCATGGGCCCACCTCCAGTATGGCATCCGAGAGGGCGGCGAACCGCTCCTCCCACCCCGGGAGATCGCGGGCGATAAGCCCGCCCCGATTCTGGACGGAGGCGATCTCCCGGGAGAACGGTATGGTCATGAGGATCGGGAGATCGTGCTCCCGGCAGAACGCGACGGTCTCCTCGTCCTGCCCGTCGCTCCTGTTGATCACGACGCCGGCAGGGATGCCGAGCTCCTCTGCCACACCGGCCGCAAGCCGGAGGTCGTGGAGCCCGAATGGTGTTGATTCGGTCACCAGGAGGCAGAAGTCACTCCCCTCAAGTGTATCGATCACCGGACAGGCTATCCCCGGGGATGCGTCGTACATGATGAGCGGGTGGCCCTCCGCGAACATTTTTGCCGCCTTTATGACCGACGGGGCGAGCACCTCCCCCTCGTTTAAGACGCCGGTGATCAGAACCAGCCGGGGGAGCGGCCTGGAACAGGAGACTTTCCCGATGGTCCGCGGGACCTCTTTTATCGCGCCCCGTGGGCAGACGAGCGCACACCCCCCGCAGGAGTGGCAGAGGTAGGGGAAGGTGAGAACAGTGTCCTTCACCACAGCAAGCGCCCCGAACCGGCAGAACTTCCCGCATTCGCCGCAGAAGTTGCAGCGTTCAAAGTTGATCTCCGGGACCGGGGCCGTCACCGGCACATCCGTCGCCTCGGCGGGGAAGTAGAGGTGGAGGTTTGGCTCCTCGACGTCGCAGTCGACGAGCACGATATCCCGGGAGCGGGCGAGCACCCAGGCGAGGTTCGCCGCCACCGTGCTCTTCCCGGTTCCGCCTTTGCCGCTCGCAATCGCTATCTTCATGCCGGATCCCGCTTCACGCAAGGGAGATCGGCTGCAGGTTCCCGGCGTTGTAGGCCGCAAGGGCGTCGGCTACGCTGCCGCTCCCCGGGTATGCAAAGACCTTGAACCCACCGGCAGCAAGTGCACGGGCGGCGTTTCCGCCGACGTGGCCGGTTATGACGACCGTCACACCGCGATCCGAGAGCAACTGGACCGCCCGGGGTCCGACCCCGCCGGCTGCGTCGATGAGGGGGTTTACAATCGATTCAGAGGCGCCGGTCTCCGTGTTCACAAAGGTGAAATACGGAGCCCGGGCAAAGCGCTGCTCGGCCTGGGCGTCCATGCCGCTGGCGCGAGCTGTGATGCAGATTATCATATTCTTTCACTCCACTCGAAATTTTTACTCATATGGGCATAACAGTATGGGTAGATGCACCCTGTTTTAGTGCCCGCTACACTCTCCGCCCTCACCGTGGTGGCAGGTGCTCACACCGGGTGAGAGGCGGCCGGCAATATAGTCCTG
>JAAYND010000226.1 GCA_012521035.1 Methanomicrobiales archaeon | reverse complement strand
TCCTGGTCAACGCCACATCGGTCGACGGCATATACAGCGCCGACCCGAAGAGGGATGCCGGCGCGGTCAGGTATGAGCACCTGACGCCGCAGGAGCTCCTCGATATCATCACCCGGGGCAGGATGGATGCGGGTGCAAACATGGTGCTCGATATCGTCGCCGGGAAGGTTGTTGAGCGATCCGGTATCCCGCTCCTTGTGCTCGACGGCCGCGACCCTGAGAACCTCTACCGGGCGGTCATGGAGGGGGCCCCTCTCGGCACTATCGTGAGCAGGGAGTGAGCAGGGAGTGAGCAGGGAGTGAGCAGGGAGAACTCAAATCTCCTGTCTGTGTGAGGTTCTTGTGAGGTTCTCCCTATCGGTAACTATTTTTATCTCTCTCTCCAACATGTAGTGGTACAGGGGCAGTAGGGTAGCCTGGTCTATCCTAGAGCGTTTGGGACGCTTTGACGGCAGTTCGAATCTGCCCTGCCCCATGGTATGAATCTATGGATCGAGAGACCGCCTGCGAGGTATATCGCCGCCTCCTCGCGCATTATCCCATCGTCGGCGGCCGGCGAAGTTTCATTCATTTTGACACTCCTTTTGAGTCATTGATCCTCACCATCCTCTCCGCCCAGACGACGGACCGTGCTGTCAACGCCATCCGCGACGATCTCTTCGCCTGCTACCCGACGCCGGAGGCCCTCGCCTGTGCGGAGCCGGAGGAGGTGGAGCCGCTCATCAGGGGTATCGGCCTCTACCGATCCAAGGCCCGCTACATCGTCGGGGCGGCAAGAATGCTGGTTTCTGATTTCGGCGGCCGGGTTCCGGGGACGATCGAGGAGTTACAGTCGCTCCCCGGCGTCGGGAGGAAGACTGCGAACATCGTCCTCTCCCATGCGTTCGGGATCAACGTCGGCATCGCCGTCGATACCCATGTCCGCCGTGTCTCAAAGAGGATCGGGTTTACCGCGAGCACCGATCCGGATGTCATAGAGCGCGACCTGATGGCCCTCTTCCCGGAGGAGGCCTGGAAGAACATAAACTACCTCCTGATCAGCTTCGGGCGCGAGATCTGCACGGCAAGAAACCCGAAGCATGAGAGGTGCTGCATCGCGGATCTCTGCCAGTGTTACCAGGACCTCCGCCGGGAAGAGGGGTGAGGGGGTGTTCTGCCGGCGG
The DNA here is from genome assembly GCA_012521035.1 of Methanomicrobiales archaeon. Lineage (GTDB taxonomy): Archaea > Halobacteriota > Methanomicrobia > Methanomicrobiales > Methanoculleaceae > Methanoculleus. The sequence continues at coordinate 2,239 of JAAYND010000226.1, read as the reverse complement.
GGTAGAGGGGGTCTTCGGTGATCGTCGGCGGGGGAGTGAGGGGAGGTGGCGGGCGCGGCGCCGGGCGGGCAGAGTACTTGATAGACGGTATTCAGAGTGAGTGCGCCTGGAAGATACTATCAGTGATAATGCTGACAACCAGGGCATATCCGGATATTTGCCGGCGGTTCTGTACTTGATGGGTACTTGATCCCGGGCCTTGGGGCCCCATGCCTCTGAGGCCGGCGGGCGGGGGTGTAACCGATGACGGGCAGACCCGGATTGACGTCCGGATGGAGGAGGAGATCGTCTGGCTCTTGCAGGCGCAAATGGCGGAGCTGTTCCAGACGACGAAACAGAATGTCAGTCTGCACATCAACAATGCCTTTGCAGAGGGTGAACTTGAGCGGGATTCAGTTGTCAAGGAATACTTGACAACTGCCGCAGACGGAAAAAATTACCGTACCAGGTATTACAACCTTGATGTGATCACCTCAGTAGACTATCGCGTGAAGTCGTTACGCGGCACGCAGTTCCGCCGGTGGGCGCTGGGTGTCCTGAAGGAATATCTCAAAAAGGGCTTTGCGATGAACGACAACCTGCTGAAGAGAGCAGGCGGCGGTAACTACTGGCAGGAGTTGCTTGAGCGCATCCGCGACATCCGCTCCAGCGAGAAGATTTTCTACCGGCAGATGCTCGACCTCTACGCTACAAGCGTAGATTATGACCCGAGAACGCCGGAGTCGATAGAGTTCTTCAAAATCGTTCAGAACAAGATTCATTTTGCGGCGCATGGCCACACCGCCACTGAGGTCATCTCAGAGCGAGCCAATGCTGAGTTGCCTTTTGGGCCTGACGGCCTTTTCCAGCGAACATCCGAAAAAGAACGAAATTGGGGTCGCCAAGAACTACCTGACCAAAGAGGAACTCGCCCCGCTGAACCGCATGGTATCCGCATTCTTCGACCTTGCGGAGCTTCGGGCGATGCAGCACCAGCCGATGTATATGCGCGACTGGATTGTTGAACTGGATGATCTCTCAAAGCGATACGGTAAGGGCGTGTTATCCGGTGCGGGTAGAGGGAAGCACCTGCAGGGGCGGAGGCTGAGTACAGGAAGTACTGGCAGGAGACCCTGGGAGACCTATCGCCCGCCGAGCGGGACTTCCTCGCAAGCATCAAGGAGGCACAGAAGTGGCTTGAGGGCGGGAAGGTGCCAAGAGAAGACGGGGGTATAGAGAGCTGATGCAAACGCCCTCTGACAAGGATTGCCATTAACCCACTTTCTCACCGGTTTGTCTTCTGTATGCCGGGTGAAGGGGTTATTCGGGATCGTGGTGCCGTCATTGAGAACCTGGTAGCCATGCCGGCCAGGCGAAGAGCGGTTGCCCCCGGGTGGCCTGAATAGTTACAAATAATCGCATGATACTTCAGCAGAGGGTATACACTGTGAGTCCCCCTACTATTTCGCACTCCTCGTGGATACTCACCTGGTCAGCGAAGGAGATCGAATATCTGTTGTTTGGGGATCTCTTCATATCGCGCTATCTCGGAGACGATAGCATTAAGCGTCCCCACTGCGAGCGTCCGGTGAAGAGGTATGGTGATGATTAACGGGCCATGTTTGGTAAATTCTTTGTGTAGGCGAACGTGGCTGCCGGTTTGAGAAATAGGGTGGAACCCAATCTTGCTGAATGCTTTGATGACATCAGTTCCACTAACAACCGGACGACGCGGCAACGAGATCGACCCTGTATTCGAAATTGGCGGTTGCTTGTGGAGCGGGACTGGAAGACGTTGATCGGTAAATAGTGACGATCGTGATATGTTCTCCCATTTGAAGAAGATCATCATAGTGAAGCAGTGTTGCGTCGATGATATTGTTGATGAGATCTCCTATGTTTTCACCCTGGGTACAGATCAGGTTCCCTGGTGTGCAGGCGCTCGCGCACCACCATTCCCCATCGAATTCAACGTTGAAGAATACTTGCACGGCTTTTCCCCCGAATAATAGTCATTTGTGTGGTGTGAGAACATAAATTTTTGGTTTCCAGAATTCCATCGATACCAACCATAATGCATTGAAGGAGCGATGGATCCCATCTTCCGCGGTAACGCTTCCCACTTCTGGAATAATGGTCCACGAGGAGGGAGTGCTCTGTGGAACCTTCACGCTGCCGGCTTTTCTCCGACGCCCGCCGGATCGCCTTCTCTGGGTCATCCGCAAGAGCGGTCCGGAGTTCAGCTGTGTACTCACACTAT
>JAAYND010000225.1 GCA_012521035.1 Methanomicrobiales archaeon | reverse complement strand
CTCCCCTCCCCTCTCCCCATCATCGCCGGGACCGCGGCCCTCCTCGGCACCGTGTGGTACCTGAGGCGGCGGCACCAGCGAGAGGTCACCCCGGAAAAGGCGCGTCTGGAGACTGCCCAGGAATCTCCGGAAGGAGAGGAGGAGAAGAGAGAACTCCCGGCGATCGATATCAGGGGACTCGATCCCCGTGACGCTGCGACCGTCCTCTTCCATGCGCTTCGAGCCCGACTCGGCATCCCCGCGACAAAGACCCCGAGGGACTGCGCTGAAATATCCCCGGCGCACGCCAGATTCTTTGAACGCTACGAGAAGATCCGGTATGCAGGGGAGACCCCCACAGATGAGGAGCTCCGGTGGATGGAAGGAGAAGCACGAGGTGATGAACATGCAACGTGAGACCTGGGCGCTCCTTATCATACTCCTCATCGCAAGTGCCGCAGCCTTTGCTCACGCAACCACGACCATCGAGGAGTACAGCCGCCACAACATCGGCTGGAACGGAACATCGAACCTTGGCCTTGAGGAGATCCACGATCTCTCGAAGATCCCCACGGGGGCGACCCTCCTCATCCTGGCACCAGAAAAACCCTTCACAGAAGAAGAGGTCGACTGCCTCCGTGCACTTCTCGACGGTGGCGGAGAGATCATCATCGCCGATAAAGAGGGTTTTGTAAATCCCCTCCTCACCGCCCTTGGAAGCCCACTCAGGGTCTTGCCCGGGAACTTATCGAGCCTTGAGCGGGATCATGCCGATCCCCGGATCTTCCGCGCCCGGGTCACCGGGAACGCCACGCTCTTTGCCGGGATCGAGACCCTCCTCGTCAACCATCCGGCGATGATCCAGGGAGGTGTGCCCCTCCTTGAGACCTCGCTCCTCGCCTGGGACGACACAACCGGCGATGGCCGACCGGGGGGCACCGAGTCCTTCAAGCGGAGAGCCATCTGCGCGCGGGAGGGAAACATCACCGCACTCGGCGATCCAAGCCTATTCATCAATGCCATGCTCCCCGAAAACCCGGAACTCATAAAAAATCTCCGGGGACACCCGGTCCTCATCGACGCAGTACACAGCAGGACCGGCACCAGAAACCCGATCATAAACACCCTGACATGGATCCAGGCAACGCCACTGGCGAGAGCCGCCATAGCTGTTCTCGCCATCCTGCCCGTGGCCTACCTATTTGGGAGGAAGAGAGAATGAGTGACAACCTGACAGAACGTATCGAAACTATCGCAGACGTTTACAAAGAGATCGAGACGATCACCCAGCAGATCGTGGTCGGCAACCGACCTCTCATCGAGGAGATCTTTATATGCATGATCAGCGGCGGCCACCTCCTCATCGAGGGGGTTCCCGGAACCGCGAAGACCACCATCTGTAAGATCATCTCACGTCTGATAGACTACAGCTTCAAGCGGGTCCAGGGAGCCGTGGACATTCAGCCGGCAGATATCATCGGCGTCCGGGTCTACGACCGGGAGAAAAACGAATTTGTCCTCACCAAAGGACCGATCTTCACGAACTTCCTGATGGTCGACGAAATGAACCGCCTGACCCCAAAGACCCAGAGTGCTCTCCTTGAGGCCCTGAGCGAGGGGCAGACGACGATCGACGGGACCACCTACCCGCTCGCGAATCCCTACTTCGCCATCGCCACCCAGAACCCCTACGAGATGGAGGGAACCTTCCCGCTCATCGATGCCCAGCG
>JAAYND010000224.1 GCA_012521035.1 Methanomicrobiales archaeon | reverse complement strand
GGTCGGTGAACGGCGAGCGGATGGTCCCGATCGTACGATAGGTCGTTTCCATGTGACTTCCCCCTCTCAAGGCCCGATCAGGGCTCGACATTTGCGTAGATCTCGCTTGGATAGGTGGTGAAGCCGTGCTGGACAAAGATCGCCTTCCCCTCCTCGGAGGCGACGAACGCGGTGAACTCTTCGGCCTCAAGTCTGTGCTCGGAGGCTACCAGCGTACCGATGGGGACGATCTTCACAAGGTTCTCAGCGTTCGGGATGTAGATGAGATCCATCTTCTCAGGGACGTAGAGGTCTTCCCAGATGATGCCGGCGTCAGCCTGCTCCATACTGATGTAGACCAGCAGTTCGTTGACTGTGGCAGTGCGGGTCACGACATTCTCCTCCACGGCCTCAAAGAGGTTGTTCTTCTCCAGGAGTTTGTCGGTCAGCGGCCCGATGGCAGTGGCAGGGTTATCGCCGAACGCCACCCGCACGCCGGGCTTTGCCAGATCCTGGAGAGACTCGATACCGGCCGGGTTGCCCTTCGGGACGGCGATGACCGGGACGTGGTATACGACAAGATGCTCCTCATCGACCAGTCCAAGGTCGCGGGCCGCATCGAAGTAGGCAGTCGCGCCGGGCATGTAGACATCACCCATCTGCGTCAGTTTCATCTGGGTGAGGAGGGTGTTTGACCCGCCGAAGATGTAGTTGATCGAGATACCGGTCTGCTCTTCGAAGACCTCCGCGATCTCGTCCATCGGTTCGCGCATGCCCGCGCCGCAGTAGACAAGCAGTTCGGGCTTTGTTTCATCGGAGACCCCTGGCGTATCAGCCGTGGTTCCGGTGCATCCGCACGTAAAAGCGGCTGTTGCCGCAACAAACAATGCAATAATGAGAAGCAGATGTGCTTTCATATGAATTATTACTCACAAGTGCAAAATAAACGTTTAGATATTCCCCTGATTTAATGTCTTTAAATTAACGCAGTATTTATTTAGAGAGAGTCAATGAGATATCATATCCCGATCAGGTAGATTTATGCGTGCCTCATCCAGAACATCCAAAAAGAAGCGAATACATAAGGGGTAAGAGCTATGGAAGAGACCAGCGTCGCCGGTGAGGAATCGCGGGGTATCAGGTTCACCCTCGAAGAGATCGCGGGATCTGTCGGCGACTTTGGCACAATCTTCCCCATCATGCTCGGGGTCGCCATCGTCTGCCCCGACGTGAATATCAGTCACTTCTTCCTCTTCCTCGCTGCCTGGTTCATCATCGCCGGGCTGTACTATCGCCTCCCGGTACCGATCGAGCCGATGAAAGCGATCGGCGCCGTCGCTATCGCCGGAGGAATATCCGGCGGCGAGATCGTGGCTTCAGGTCTCATCATCGGCGTGCTCTTCCTCGCCCTCGGCCTTACCCGCAGCATGACCTGGATAGGAGACCGGATACCAAAGAGCGTCATCCGAGGCGTGCAGGCCGGTCTTGCGCTCATGCTTCTGAAGACGTCGATAGGCTACATCATACCGGATCCCGTCTTTGCGGCCATCTCCATCGCGATCATCCTCATCTTCTTCGTCGCATCGCAGCGCACCCGGATACCAGACGTCTCGGCGCTGCTGGTCCTCTTCATAGGGCTTGGCGTCGGTATAGCCACACAGGGGATGCCACCGTTCCGGCTCATACCCCTCCCGACCCTCATCCTCCCTGTATCGACGGACTTCGTGGCAGGCATCTGGGATCTCGCGCTCCCGCAGATACCCCTCACGCTTGCAAACGCCATCCTCGCGACATCCCTCCTCACCTTCGACCTCTTCCCGAAGAAAGGCGTCGACCCGGACCGCCTCTCCGGGACCATCGGCCTGATGAACCTCATATCGACGCCACTCGGGGGGTTCCCCATGTGCCATGGCGCCGGGGGGCTTGCCGCCATGTACCGCTTCGGCGCAAGGACCGGGGGGGCGGGAATCGTTGCCGGCATCCTTATCCTCATATTCGCTATCGTCTTCGCCCCCCCGGAGGTGCTGACCCTCATACCGCTCGGTGTCTTTGGCGCGCTCCTGGTCTTTGTAGCCCTTGAGCTCGGGAAACACAGCGCGAAGACCGAGTCGTACCTGGTCACGGCAACAGTCGCCATACTCACGCTGGTGATCAACCTCACCGTAGCGTTCATCGTCGGCATGATCCTCGCCTACGCCAGGAAGTACTGGAAAGAGAAGCAGGGGAGCGGGCCGGCATCACCGTCCTGAGTTGCTGCCGCAGGGTTCAATAG
>JAAYND010000324.1 GCA_012521035.1 Methanomicrobiales archaeon | reverse complement strand
GGGGTCTTTTCATTGCGGACCGGTTCGTTTACCTCTCTCCGATCTACCCCACAGCCAGCTTCACAGCAGATGTGCAGTCCGGAGAGGTACCCCTGACCGTACAGTTCACTGATCTCTCTACAGGTGAGGAGATCGCCGGGAGGTACTGGAGTTTCGGTGACGGGATACTCTCCACCGAGACCGATCCGGTTCACACCTATCTGGAAAACGGAACCTACGATGTATCGTTAACGGTGGTGAACGCTGCAGGTCCGAGTGTCGTGACTAAATCTCAATACATTAACGTATCTTCCAGTTCTGCTCCACAAATCGTTGCTTTCATCGCGAACACCACCGCCGGCCCTGCCCCGCTCGCGGTGCAGTTCACCGATACCTCCACCGGCAACCCGACCGATTGGTTCTGGAGCTTCGGGGACGGCGGAACTTCAACGGAGCAAAGCCCAGTCCACACCTACACGACGCCGGGGAACTACACCGTTGCACTCTCAATCGATGGTGGATCCTCGAATATCACGAAATCCGACTGCATCAAGGTCACCCCAGTTCTCTTCGGTGACGCCAACGAGGACGGTAAGATCAATCAGGCCGATACCCTCCACGTGCTGAAACAGGTCGTGGGACTGGAGGGTAAATTCGGATCCAGCACCGAGCAGTTCCAGAAGACCGATGTCAACCATAATGGAGTCATCGATGTCGGCGATGCCCTCTTCATCGCGCAGTACAACGCCGGCCTCCGGGATGTCTGGTTTGAACTGCTGGAATAATTCCACCTTTTTCTTGACCGGGGGTGGATGTACCCCTTACACCGGCCCGTGAGTCTGCCGGAAGAACCCCGGGATGCAATCTGTCAAAGACAAAAATCTGAGAAGAACGAAGGATTTTGGACTGATCTGATTCGTTGGCATAGCAAGATCCCTGACCGTGACATGTTGATGAGATTCCTTGAGCATAACCCGCAGCCCTTTGTGAATTAAAGAGATTTCATCTGACTGGGCGAAATTATCAGTTAGTAGGTTTGACAGCGTGATCGCCGGAACGGAATATGTAAATAAAAGGTGCTAAAATAGCTTCACGCCGCTGTCGCACCTCCTGAGAATCCAAAATGGTCGTGCGACGCCTTCTACGGAGGTTCTTTCCATGTGCACCCAAAAACAGATAGTCACAGTCATCGCTCTCATTGCAGCCGTAATGCTTGTCGCACCGGCGATCGCAATGGGAGGATCGTGCAGCATTGCCATCTCAGTTGCGTCGACTGCGAATGAGTCCATGCTAGCCTCATTGGGGGATGGAGGCATGCATCCATCCGGATTGATCCCTCCGCCCCTCGATCTCTCCCACATCAGGGCCAGCGAATCCCGCTCTGTTCATCTGTTGATGCAAGAACACCTCCCGGCAGTATACGACCTTCGTTCGCAGGGACGGGTGACCCCGGTGAAGGCTCAGGGCCACACGGGGTCATGCTGGGCATTTTCGGCCATCGCTTCGCTTGAATCGCATCTCCTCCCCGGAGAAACACGAGATTTTTCAGAGAACCATATGAAGAACCTCTGTTCACGCAGCTACCCAGAGGGATTCGATCACGTTCCCGCTGATGGAGGGAACGATGTTATAGCAACCGCATACCTCGCCCGTTGGACCGGGCCAGTGAATGAGGAGGATGACCCCTATGATGATGCATCAGACGAATCTCCGATGGATCTCCTCCCCCAGATACACGTCCAGAACGTGCTCTTCCTCCCTGACCTCACGGGCCCGGACGAAGCTGTAGCGCTCAAACGGGCTATCATGGAGTATGGGGCGGTGTACACCAGTATGTACATGAACGAGAATTATCCTTACTACAACTATGAGACGGCTGGGTATTACTATGACGGCACGGAGAAGTCAAATCATGCTGTGACCGTTGTCGGATGGAACGACACATACGATAAGAACCAGTTTGCCTCCATTCCCCCACAGGACGGCGCCTGGATCATCAAGAACAGCTGGGGCACGAAATTCGGTGACGATGGGTACTTCTACGTCTCCTACTGCGATTCCATGATGGGGACGAAAAACATCGTCTTTACCGCGGAAAATGCCAGTAATTACGATGTCATCTACCAGCACGATCCGCTCGGATGGGTTGGCAGTATCGGCACCAGGGGTGATACGGGATGGTTTGCCGCTGTCTTTACCGCTGAATC
>JAAYND010000326.1 GCA_012521035.1 Methanomicrobiales archaeon | reverse complement strand
TTCAGTCCCCCGGCGCAGAAGGTATCGTCAAGTTCTGGTTTGAGAATCAGGAGATGGTGCTGGAGGATCTTGTACATCAGTTCAATCTCGCGAGAGATGGCTGGCTAAACAAACGATACCTTCCCTCGTTGCATGGAACGGGTAAGATCCACGCCTCCGCACTCCACCTCCTCGGCCACCCGGCAGCCAGAGATCATGTCATGAGACAACTGCTTGAAGCAGGCGCGGTCCTTGCATACGCAGTTTTCCAGATTGAGAAATATCTCGATCGATATGCTGAGAGACTGTGCATCCGGGATGACAAGGAGCTCACCACATTCCTGGATATCCTTACAAGGCTGCCAGAGCGTCTTGAAATGGTCGGATATTATACACGGATGCTCCTATATTGTTCAAGACACGGCACCCCACCATTGCCCCTGGATGTGGCAGCTACTTTTGATGATCTGGTCACGTCCGCACTCGATATATTGAAAAAAAGCCGAAAAATACCTGGAGGTCCCCAGAGCCGGTCGGACCTTGAAGAGGCTCTTCGATCCCTCCAGACAGCCGATATCCTCCCTACCATCAACCGAGCACATATTCTCCTGAAATCACAGAGCCTCCTCATTCTAGGGGAACCCGGAACGGGGAAGACCCACGGCCTGGGATATGAGGTAGAGAGGAGATTGGCGGAAGGTTGCCCTGCGATACTCATCCAGGCAAAAAACGCCCCGGTATCTTCTGGGTGGGGAGCGATAATCAGGCAAGCGCTCGAGCTATCGGGAAATTGGGCTGGAGACGAGATCTGGTCGGCACTTGAGGCCTGCGCGGCGCGGAGTGATCGATCACGGGCGTTATCAACAAGGCAGGATGGATTTATTCTGAATGAACCCACTAGGGTTCTCATATGTGTCGATGGCCTTGACGAGGCAAGTGACTGGAATTCCTGGTTGGAGAGGATTGGTGAACTCAAACCCATTATGGAGAAGCACCAACGGCTGCGCTTCTGCCTGAGCAGCCGCCCTTACTTTCTGGAAGGTGCCGGAGATCTCGATATTCAGACCATCATGCTCCCTCCCGATGGCGATACGCCAGTTAGCACACTATTTGATGACTATATCTCCTATTACCAGATAGACTGCTCACAGGTTCCATGGGTCCGCTGGGCTCTCATGACACCTCTGGCGTTGCGGCTCTTCTGTGAGCAATACAGAGGAAAATCGTTTCGTCGGAACGACGACGTTCGCACCACCGTCGCTGCGTTACTCGGAGCAAAGATCGACCGGATCGACGTGGAACTGAGAGAACGGCTGGACAACCGGTGGGGGAGCAGCGACCAGGTGGTTTTGAGGAGCCTGAACGCCATCGCACGTTCGGAGTGCGCCCTCACACGCAACGTTGCCGGTGATCTCATCCGAACAGCCCAGGATCCAGACTCTCTACTTGATACATCCACCTGCCTGAAGATCCTGGATTACTTTGTCGACTATGGGGTAATAAGCGAATACACCCACCCTGCATCAGATCCTCTAAAACCCTCGGAACGCTACTACCTGTTCTCGATGATGCCGCTTGCGGACTACCTGATCGCAGTCGGTGCTGTGGGCGAGATCATCCAGACGGGATCTCGTACCCAGCCACAGGTTCTGCGGAATAAACCCGCGGCACAGGAGATGGCCGCCCTGATCCTCATGTCTGACCACGACCTCTTTGTAGGGGATAACGGGCTCTGGATAGAAGATCTCTCCGCAACCACGATCGAGGAACTGCGGCTCCGCACCCTCGCAAGGGCTCCAGTCTGGAAGACCACACGCTACCGACCATGGGCTAAGGCCAGGCTGAAGGAGTCAATGCCCTCGTGCAGGAATGTTCTGGCATACCTCGCCATTCCGGTAAGCAGGATGGAAGGGCATCCTCTGGGGCCACAGCTGATCCATGAGACGCTTCTGGAATTCCCCTCTGTTGCAGCACGCGACCTCATCTTCTCAGGACCGGGAGATATCCCGTATAATCATGGCGCACCCTGGGAGGGGTACGGAGAGAACCCGGTGATTCACGAGACACTGGTGAGAACAGATACTCATGAAGGCCTCCCGCTCCTCTTTGCCTGGTCGCTAACGACCGTTGATGAGAGCCTGCGCTACCACTGCCGCCAGGAACTTACCACATGGGGGAAAGAGAATCCAGGAGAATTCCTAAAACTCCTAAAACGGACCTATCCCACCGACGACCTCCAGATGAAAGAGGAACTGGTGATAGTCGCAGCCGGGATTGCATGCCTGTTTGCGCCAGAGGAGGGCGCCCCCCTCGCTGCCCTGGCCCGCTGGGCATTGGCTGAGATATTCGATGATGGGGAGATCCAGAAGGTGCAGAACATTGTCATCCGGCATATGGGGAGGATCATCATAGAGCGGGCATTCTACCACGGCCTGCTTGAGGAAGACGATGTGAAGAGAGCCCGCCCACCATACCCGAGAGCAGACGTTCTGCTAGAGTTGGATCCTGAAGCAGCATCGGCCACAGATGAGACCTTTGGCCCCATATCTGCGGACCTCGGGTGGTATGTCTTGAAGACCGGTTACGAGGGATTTCTCGGCGACTATGGGGGCTGGTTCCCACAGAGTGAAGATAACCTCAGTCCTGATGCAAGAGAGCTGCTGCGCAGGCATGCTGCCGCGACCGGAGCCCCCGATCTCTCCCCTCATCAGTTTGCTCTCGGGGCAAGTATCGCCCACTTAAAGAGCCTCGGCTGGAACAAGGAGGACTTTTACGGGGATCCAAGGGGCGGTGAAGAGGGGGAGAGGCTCGGGGCAGACATTGCAATCAGCCACGTGTACCCACAGTCACGGTACTATGCCCGCAGTTCTGTCGCCACCTTCGCAGAGAAGTATGTCTGGTGCTCGGTCCATGAGATCCGTGGGTATCTTGCAGACCGGCTGCTGCACCAGGAAGACAAGGCTTTCCGTCAGGTCGAAGATTACGGATGCATATACAATATGCCGCCGTCTACTGCCCAGGAAGTCCAGGAGAAGAACAAAAGCGAGGTCTGGTTCCACCCGGCCGATCTCTTCCCGGAGCATTCACCCCTCACCGGTGAGCGGCAGCAAGCGATCTGCACCTGGATAGATACGGCCCCGGTCCCATCCTTTGAACCCTGGATCTTTCCGTCCGCCGAGAGCCTCCATGGGATCTGCGATGAGCTCTCCGATCCATGGGTCTGCCTCTACTGCATGACCTCCGCCACCGAACTCCGGATCGATGTGCGGTCGGTTCTCACCATCAACGCATTCCTGACTACGGAGAGCGATTTTGAAGCCTTCCTCTCGGACTGCAAAAAGCCAGGGGAGACCGACGCGACATCCTTCGTCCGATCCAGTTACAATAT
>JAAYND010000223.1 GCA_012521035.1 Methanomicrobiales archaeon | reverse complement strand
GCGAGGGGCGTTGCCGCCGCGGACGCGGCCGGCCCCGGGCCCGCCGGATGATCGGGGATCCGGGGGCGTTCCGCTGTTTCGGCCCCCTCTGCGGGAGGCCTGACGAGGTCGTCGCCATCCTCCCCGAAGAGGTCGAGGCCCTTCGCCTCGTCGACCTTGCAGGGCTCGAGCAGGAAGAAGCCGCTCACACCCTCGGCGTCTCCAGAAAGACCCTCTGGCGCGACCTCCACGAGGCCCGGAGGAAGGTCGCCGACGCCCTGGTGAACGGGAAGACGATCCGGATCGCCGGGTGCGGCCGCCAGCAGGAAGAGGGGTGTCCTGAGGACGGAAAGACCCACGCCGGCCCCTCATCCGGGTGATCGTGCAGGGCATCCGCTCTGCACTTTTCTCTCAAAACACAAGTGGGCCCGGAGGGATTCGAACCCACGACCGCCCGGTTATGAGCCGGGCGCTCTGACCGGACTAAGCTACGGGCCCAAGAATTGTGATGCAGCCGGCCAGAATCGGGAAATGATGCATTCCGCTCGGATTTCCGGGACTTCCCGGAATCCCGCTGGCACATAAGATTGTGCTCTGATCCTAAAAAACATTGTGCGCGTTCTGCAGGCCAGCCCCATACCCGGCAGGTGCAACCCGGGAGTCGGCGATTGCGCTCTTCTCGCCGAACCGATGGATCAAGGGCGCTCTCCTGCGCGGCGAAGTTCTGAACGGATCTCCTGCGTGGGGGATGCTCTCCGGCGGCGCCGATCCGGAGGAGAGTGTCGGCAACGGGTGCGTACATGGGCCCGGTGCGATCCGAACCACTGCCGCCCGGGTATGGGCCCGGAAACAGATCTCCTGTTCCACGGAGTCAACGAACGGTGCAGACCGTTGCCGTCCCCAAAAGCAGTCCCCCTTACGCCTCCTGCACGCCCGGGTCGGCCTTCCTGATGGCCGCGAGCACCTCCCGCTTCTTCTCATCAAGGAGGCTCCTCGTATCCGCCTCGATGTTCAGCCGCACCACCGGCTCGGTGTGGGAGCGGCGGATATTGAACCACCAGTCGGGATAGGTCGCCGTCAGTCCGTCGAGCCGGTCAAGCTCCGCGTCGCGGTAGCGCGCCGCAAGCACCGCGAGCACCGCCGCGGGGTCGCTCACCGCGAGGTTAACCTCCCCGGTCGAGGGGTAGCGGTCGAGGGGCTCAACAAGTTCGGAGAGCGTCCGGCCGCTCGCGGCGAGGATGTTTGCAACCATGACCAGCGTGAGAAGCCCGTTGTCGGTAAACCCCATGTCCCGGTAGTAGTAGTGCCCGGAGAGTTCCCCGGCAAAGAGGGCGTCCTCCTCGCGCATCGCGGTCTTGATGAAGGCGTGGCCGACCCTTGAGCGGACGCCCCGGCCCCCGGCCCGCTCGATCGCCTCGCGGATCGCCCGGCTCGACCGGAGATCGTAGAGGATCGTTGCCCCCGGGTTCTCTTCAAGCAGATACTCCGCGACGAGGCCGGTCACCAGATCCTCCCGGACGCGCTCGCCCCGCTCGTCGATGAACCCGCACCGGTCGCCGTCGCCGTCGAACGCAACCCCCATATCCGCGCCCTCGGCCACGACCCGTTCCTGCAGTTCCCGGGTGGTCTTTGGGT
>JAAYND010000222.1 GCA_012521035.1 Methanomicrobiales archaeon | reverse complement strand
TGAGGAGATCCTCGGCGGTGATGTACCCGCTCCCGTAGGCGACGGCGTTTGGTGGGGTCGCGACCGGGAGCATGAAGGCCATCGATGCGCATACCGCGACGGTGATCATCAGTATGACCGGGTTTAGGCCCATGCTGACGGCCGTGACCGCCATGATCGGCATCAGAACGGCTGCCATGGCGGTATTCGAGGCGACCTCCGTCGCGAGCGAGACCGCGAGCGCCACAATGAAGATCAGGAGTATGATCGGGAGGCCGTGGATGACGGTGAGAGACGAGACGATGCTTGCGGCAAGTCCGCTCTGGATGAATCCTCCTGAGAGGGCAATACCACCGCCAAAGAGGATCAGGATACCCCAGGGGATCTTGACCGCCCACTCCCAGTCCATGGTGAATACGCCGCGCTTCCAGTCGACGGGGAGGATGAAGAGGAGGAACGCCCCGAAGATCGCTATGGTGGAGTCCTGGATGCCGGGAAAGATCATATCGAGACCCGGTATGGTGACGCTGCCGATCACCTTGGTGCTCGCGAATATCCAGGCAAACGCTGTCATGACAAAGACGACAAGCGTCCAGCGTTCACCGACAGATATCGGTCCCAGTTTCTCAAGTTCGTCATGGATGATATCCCCGGCGTGGGGGAGGTTCTTGAGCATACGCCGGTAGGGGACATAGGTCAGCCAGAGCCAGGCGATGAAGAGGAATACAGCCGCAAACGGGACACCGAACTTCATCCAGGTAAAAAAGTCAATGGCAGGAGCGCCCGGGAAGATGGTCTTGAGCTGGGCGAGGAATATGCCGTTAGGGGGCGTGCCGATGATCGTGGCGATGCCCCCGATGCTCGCGGCGTAGGGGATGGATATGATCAGACAGCGCGCAAGCGCCTGCTCCTCGGTGCTGAGGTTCTCAAGTTCGGTATTCGTCCGGGGGATGATCGTCAGGATGATCGCGATGGCGATCGGGATCATCATCATCGCCGTCGCGGTGTTTGATATCCACATCGAGAGGAACGCTGTGGCGATCATGAACCCGAGGATCAACCGCCGGGGACTCGTTCCTGCGATATGGATGATATGGAGAGCTATGCGCCGGTGCAGGTTCCACCGTTGCATGGCCATGGCGATGATGAACCCGCCGAGGAAGAGGAATATGACCTGATCCCCATAAGATGCCGCCACCTCCCCGGGGGAGAGGATACCGAGGGCCGGAAAGAGGATCAGCGGGAGAAGGGCGGTCGCCTCTAGCGGAATCGCGCCCGTGACCCAGAGCAGGATCATAAGGATGGTCACTGCTGCAACTGATTTCGCCTCAGGGACCAGGATTGCTGGATCGATGGGGACCGCCAGGATCGCGAAGAAGATGATGAGTGCCGCAACGATGGAGGCGATCTTTTTCATCCTAAAACCTGTGAGAGAAGATTATTTAAGTATACGGAATTGCAACCCTGCCAGATCCAATGGAGTACGGCGGAAATCCGGCCGTTTCAGGTCAATCTGTTTCCTCAAACGAAACTCCCCGGATCCGCCAGAAGAGATGGGTACGACTGTAGCGCGCGCACCGGGGGCGCAAACACCAGGATATATCTACAGGATCAGCACATGGAATACCATGGCATCAGACAGGATCCTCAGGCGAGGCCTCCCCATCCTCCTCGCGCTCTGCATCCTCATCCTCGGTGCAGGGCAGGTGGCGGCCCGCGGCCCGGCCATAAACGATATCCAGCCCTACGATACGGTCTTCGTTTACGAAGAGGGGCTCAACCTCGCAGGCCTCCGGAACACAACCACCAATAACCCGATCACGGCGCTCCAGAAGTACCAGGACAACAACCCCAAGAAATCGCTCACAAAGAGTATACCGGTGCCCGACGACACCGATTTTGAGGTCCAGGACCTGCTCGTGGGTGGAGACTACGGAACTTACCACGCCTTCAGCCCGATAGATGGTGTGACGGCGCAGGTTATGATACAGGAACCAGAGATCAACCTCGACGTTGTTCTCGCAAGCCCCCACCATAACGAGCGGCTGGAAGGGCTCTCTGTCTCTCCGAACACAGAGATCGCGTTTAAGATAACGAGCCCGGACGTCGGCGCCTCCTACACCGCCGGCGGCGTCTACCCGGCGACGGTCGATATCGTGGTCACCCACCCGGGCGGCGCGGAGACCACCGCCATCGGCGGGCTCTCCCTCGCCGGGCTGAACGTGAGCTCGACGCGGTTCTACACCGACGACCCCGGCAGGCCCGGCCCGATAGCTCTCTCCAGCTTCCGGGAGCCGGGGATCTACTCGGCCAGGGCAGAGTGGAGTAATCCAGCGGCGTTTAAGGCCTATGCTTCCGCATCAGAGCCGGTGACGTTTGCGGTCGGGAACCGTGTGGATATCGAGACCGGGACACCGACACCGACACCCACACCCACATCCACGCCAACCCCGTCGCTGACACCCACACCGCCGGTGGCGACAACCCCGCCGACCACTCTACCGACAACCGCGACGCCGACGACAGAGGTACCGGCGACGACCACGCCGGCAGAGACACCGCTCCCGGTCTGGGCGGGTGTGGCGGCGATCAGCCTTGCCCTCATCCTCGCCGGCAGGCGCCGCTAACAGAACCGGCAGCCGCCGCAGCCCCCGGCCATATCCCTGATCCAGTCGAGGGATGCGGCGGCCCACTTCGCGACATCGGGGTCATCATCATCAAGCGCCAGGGTGAGTGCCGGGACCGCTCTCTCATCCCCGAGCATACCGAGGGCGTAGGCCGCCCACATCCTGAAGCGCGGGTCGTCATCACCGAGCGCCTCGATGAGCGGCGGGAGGGCAGCGGGGCCGGATGCGGCGAGGGCATCTGCGGCCGCCATCCGGTCGGCACTCGTCTTTCCGCTACGGAGGAACTCGATCAGGTCAAGAATATCTGCATCGCTCATAAGACTCATTACTTTTTTGCACCCGGAAAGGAAAAACGATCGGTTTTTCAAAAATGGTGTCAGTGGGTCTGCCGGTAGTAGTCCCACGCATCGATCTCGGTGCCGTTTGCAAATATACAGACACCATACTCGCTTCCGTCAGGGTTCTTCCGGATCTC
>JAAYND010000221.1 GCA_012521035.1 Methanomicrobiales archaeon | reverse complement strand
TTAAACGCCATCGCCGTCGGTAACACCGCCCCCGGTGCCATCGCTCAGTTCTGTGGTATGGACTCCCGCCACCTCTATCCCTACCTTGAGGCGATGATGCGACTCGGGATCATCGAACGGGAGGTTCTTCTTCTCGCCAGCAGGCGGCAGGGGCTTTACCGGATCAGGGACTGCATCTTTGATTTCTGGTACAACTTCGTCTTTTCGCACCGGCAGGCGATCGAGACGGAGAGTCCTGTAACCGGCTCCATCGATATGAACCCCTACTTCGGGAAGCAGTTCGAGAGTTTCGTACGAAACGAGTTCGCCTGGACAATCCTCCCCGGGCATACCATCGGTCGGTGGTGGTACCGCGACAGGGAGATCGATCTCGTCGCTATACGGGAGAGCGACGCGAGCATTGTCTTTGGGGAATGTAAGTGGGGATCCCTTACGGAGAGAGAGGCCCGTGGCGCACTCACGCGGCTCGCCCAGAAGGCAGAGCACGTCCGGCACGACCACTACCCAAACGAGCGTTTCTGCTTCGTCGCCGGCAGCATCAGAGGCAAAGACCGGCTCCGTGATGAGGGGTTCCTCATCTACGATCTCGTGGATATTGAGGCTGCGTACACCCCCGGAGAGCCTCGATCACCCCCCCACCCTTGAGCAGGGAACGAGCCCGCTCACGCACGCGATATGCTCGCCGGCCTTCGTGATCTGGATCGAGAAGTTCCGGCCCCGCCATCGCCGCTCCACGTAGCCCTGCTCTTCGAGTTCCCCGAGGTAACCGCGGTTCGTCCGGTTTAAGAGCGCTCGCTTTGTCCTGGCCCGCTGATACGCATCGCGCTCGGCGGTATGCAGGTTCTCGTAGCCGTGGACCCCGGTATCGTGGAAGAATCCGATGATCTCCTCGCTCGTCATCCCATCACCGCCCGCCTCCTTGCGCCGGAGGAGCTCGACGAGGAGCCTGACGTTCTCAGGCTTTGGCATCATGATCCTGAAGCGCTGGAAGACCTCGGTCCTGACGTTCTCGACGATCGAGAGACCGTGCGCGCACTCCTCCTCGCCGCCACCCGTCGCATAGCGATCGGCGCTGACGTAGTAGAGTGGAACCTCATGCACCATCGCGGCAAGTGTCACCGCGACCGAGGTCTTCCGGCCGCAGGAGGACATGTTGACATAGACGGCGCTACCGCTCTCCTTCTCGGTGCGGATGAGGTATGAGACCACCTTCAGGACATCGAGTATGTCAAACATCGCTACCGGGACAAACGTCACAGCGATCCCGAGTTCCTGCAAACGCTCCGTCACCCTGGCGACGAAGAAATGCTGCTTTTTGACCATGCCGGGATCGAGGTCGGCATCGGGCGGGATGGCGAGGATGTAGGCACGGTCGGCCCTGTTCCGCGCAAAAGGCGCCACCGCCCGGTCGATCTCGTGGCCGAGGGGGATGATGTGGACGACGTCATGCAGGCCCCGGGTGAGAGATTGATCGTTCACCTTTCTCACACTATTCACTAAGTTCACTAAGTTCACGTGAAGTTGTTAATGTTTCGGTCCTGACATACAGTAAGACTGTAGGAGGTATCAAAAACATGAGAGTTAATCTCCAGGGGCTCGCCGGGCGGAGGGTGGTGCTGACCGCGGTCTTCTGGAAGTACGGAATCTACAGGAGCAGGGGGTGTACCGGGCGGACCATTCTACTCCGAAACGTCCGCGATCTCTCCGGCCGGTTGCTCACCGATCATACCTGGATCAACTACACCGCCGGGTTTGACGCGATCGGGGAGTTCTGCCGTGGCGATCTTGTCCGGTTCACTGCCCGGGTTGATGAGTACATAAAGGGCTACCTTGGGGAGAATATCGATGATCGCCTGGCGCGGCCGCCGGCGGTCGACTACCGCCTGAAATACCCCCGGATGGTAGAGAGGATCGGCAGCGCTTCCCCGGGTATGCGCCCGGCGCAGGGGTGAGGGGGTGGAGAAGCACCGGCAGGAGCAGGTCGATCATCTGCTCTGTGACCTCGACTTTCCGGCCCTCTACCGTGGGTACCGATGGAAGAGCGATACCTGGGAGAGGGGGTTTCCGGAGATCTTCAGGCTTGAGCGGGAGGTGACGGCGGCCGCCCGGGACCGGACGCTTGGGCCTGACCACGCGCGCGAGATCGCCCGCTGGGGCGGCCTCCCGGCCCCCGAACGTATCGGGTGTGCCGATCCGCTCTCAATCGCTCTCTACTTCGGTGGTTCCCCGGCGTACTGGCTGGTACATGTGCCTGCGAACACCATCCAGACCATCGAATGGCGGATCCTGGGATTCGGGCCGGCATACGCGAGTAAACTCCTCCGGTTCGCAATTCCATGTTCATTCGGGGCGATCGATACCCGGCTGGTGCGGGTCTTCGGTCGCGGCGACCCCGGGGCCTGCCGGTATCCCCTGCTCGACCTCATCGCCTCGCCGATCGGCAGCCGGTGGGAGATCCTCTCCGTGCAACCGGGGTGGCCGGGAGAGTACGGGGTCTGGACGGAGGTTCTGCGGATGATCGCCCGCCGGCTCAACCGGGATGAGATCTGTTGCCCCCACCCAGCAGGGTTTGTCTCTGCGGGCCTCCGGAGTGATGGCATCTGGGCAGCGGCCGATGTGGAGATGGCACTGTCTTCGTATGCGTCGGGGGTTGTGTGACGGGAGGGCAAACCCCTGGAGGTGGCGATAAATCTGGATGGTTATCCGCTGTGGGGAGTCTGGCATGAGCCCGCTGGCTCAACCAGGATGGGGTGCCTGCCCATATCCGGCGGGATTTATTGCTGCCGGCCTCCGGAGCGGTGGTATCCCGGTCGTGACTGATATGGAGATGGCGCTCACGCCAGAGGCGACCGAAAAACCGGAAGATAATTTTCTGGCCGGCAGCGAATGGAGCCAGCCATAACCCTTGCTCCAGATGTAATCCCGGCAAAAGTGAGTGTGTGAAAAGAGGGTTTTTCGATGTTATCCGAGCTCATCCCAGCGGGTCTTCTTCCGGTAGATCACAACGCCCACGATGGCAAGGACGATGACGACCCCGATGCCCACGTAGAGGAGGAGGTTACCGCCGAGGCTGAACCCCTCGCCGATGGTATCACGCAGGGCGTCTGCATCATGCAAGGCCTCGTTTGCCTTATTCAAGCCTTCATCCGCCTTTGAGCGCGCTTGTTGATAGTTCTTCGCGTTCAGGCCATCCTTTGCCTGAGAATAGTACAGGGTAGCACTTTCGCGCTTCGTCACGAGGGAGACGACCCTCGGGTCTGCGCCCATGGAACGCTCCTCGATGAAGTAGTTGATCTTGCTATCCAGGGACTCGAGCACCGCTCCGGTATCGGAGACCTTCTTCTCGGCCCACGCCTTATCTAGGAGCGGTTTCGCCTCATCCATGGCCTTTATGGCGGTAGCTATATGCTCCGCCGCCTTTGAGGGGGATGCTGATGCAGCGCTGGTGAGTGCCTTGCTCGCATCATCGTATTTAGCCTGCGCTGCAGAGATATCCACGCCCTCTGCCGCCCTTGCATCGATATCTGTCTTCAGATTCTTGAGGTTCTGCTGCTGGATCGAGAGAGAACTCCCGACCTGTTCCGCGCTCACGACCTTGCGGGTCATGCGGTAGACGTCTTCCACCGTCTTATCCCTGAAGTGCTCAATCTTGGCCACTTCCATCTCCCCGGATGGGGTTCTGGGCACGGTACCACGGAGCTGGACATCGAGCTGGACCTCGCCTTCGTAGCCTATCTCAAACTCGAGCAGAGTCTGGTAAGCTCCCCCTCTTGTGGGGATGGTTATATCAGGACAGCCTTCACGCCGGATTTTGAAATCCCAGGCAGGTTTCTGCAGCCCGGTACTGAACTCAAATGTTTCATCATCCATGTACTTTGAGCCAGTGGTGAGCATCTTATATGAGATCAGGTAGCGTGCGGTTACCTCCTGACCGGGCTCAAGACTCGCACTTGTGGGCGTTATCTCTTCCTTGATCATCGTAAACGCCGATACTGCCTGCACGGCACATACCAGTGCCAGCAGGAGAATGATCCATCTGCTGATATCCGCCTTCATACGCACCTCACTCAAATAATGGCTCTATACCGTCATCGAACATAGTTGAACGCTTTTCCTTTGATTTCAGGACATCTTCTTTTGTGGCCTTGGCTATCTCCATGAGCTCGGTGATCCGGGGAGCGTTTCCTATTGTCGCAAGAACCACCACAGCGGCGATGTAGTCGCTCTCCACCGGATAATCGCCGCCACGCACCTCGACACCGGCGATATTCTCCTCCACCCAGCTCTTTGACTTCTCCACACCCTTCCGGTCCATCTCATCCGGCGGGCCTGCGAGGAGGACCAGCGCCCGTTCAGCCGTCGAGTAATCACAGGGCAGGGTCAGGCGCCCGAGCATGGCCCGCCTGACGAGAGCGATGATCTTCGCCGATTTGTCCTCCCCGGTTATCAGCACCTCCTCGGCCTTCTCTCGTTTCCGCAGGAAACCTGAGAGGAGTCCCTGTGACTGTTTTGTGCGAGGACTGACCTTCTCGCTGATGGCGTACCCGACGGTGCTGATCCCGCCGCCGCGCAGGGTGTTGATGACCTCGCTTGAGTCCACAACCATCTCGCCGACGCCTGCCTTGCTGACCTCCCCTGCACGGAAGAGCACGCCAAACCGGCGGACGATCTCGTCGTTCAGCCGGGTATAGGCATCCTTGACACTCTCACCCTCGTTCTTCCAGGCACTGTTGTCGAAAATAATAGTAT